>DATNLB010000301.1:0-8583 GCA_035603095.1 Candidatus Acidiferrales bacterium | reverse complement strand
TGCGAGACGTCGTAGGGATTGACCAGTAGCGCATCGGAAAGCTCGCGCGCCGCGCCCGTAAAGGTGCTGAGAATCAGCGTGCCGCGTTCATCCTCGTGCGAAGCAACGAATTCCTTGGCGACGAGATTCATTCCGTCGTGCAGGGACGTGACCATGCAGAAAGAAGCGGCGCGGAAAAAGCGCGCGATCTCTTCGTGCGAATGGTGTCTCTTGAGCAAAACGAGCGGTTTCCATCGCGACGTTTGAAATCGTGAGTTGACGCGTTCGGCTTCGTCGCTGACTTCGGCCAGGAAATTCTTGTAGCGCTCGATGTCCGTGCGGCTGGGCGCTCCGATCTGCACGAAAGTGAAACGCTGCTGGTAGGCAGGGTTCAATTCGAAAAAACGCTCGAGTCCGCGGAAACGCTCGAGAATCCCTTTCGTGTAGTCCACGCGTTCAACGCCAACGCCCAAAAGGGAGGCCTCAATACCCATTTCGGCGCACAAAGCGGCGCGCTCTTCGCTGGCGCTGGGCGATTCATCGACAGCATGCGAATTCTCCGGAAACGCCACGCTGATGGGATACGGGCGCACCCGCGTGACGTGGCCCTGGCGATTGACTGCGAAACGGTCCCATTCCGTGAGCGCTTCGACTGCACGGTCCACGGTTTCCAGGAAATTGTTGCAGTGCGATTGGATCTGGAAGCCAATGAGGTCGGCGCCCAGCAAACCATCGACAAGCTCGCGTTGCCACGGGCAGATGGCAAAGACTTCCGGATTCGGCCACGGAATGTGCCAAAAAATCGCAACGCGCGCGTCAGGCCGCGCTTCCTTGACCATCCGCGGAAGCAGCGCGAAGTGATAATCCTGCGCGAGAAGAATCGGCGATTCCGTGCCCTCCATTTCCTGCAAAACGGCGTCGGCAAATCGGCGATTGATTTTCTGATACTGAATCCAGTCCTCGGGCCGGAAGATTGGGCGCGTATGCGCGATATGGCACAGCGGCCAGAGACCCTCATTTGAAAAACCTTCGTAGTAGCCTTTGTCTTCTTCGTCGCTGAGCCACACCCGGCGCAGCGTGTAACTCGGGCGATCGGGGGGGACGCGCAGCCGATCGTGCTCATCGACCACTTCGCGGTCGGCGTTGCCCGAGCCGTTGGCGATCCAGGTGCCATTGCAGGCGCGCAGAACCGGTTCCAGGGCCGTGACGACGCCGCTCGCGGGAACAATTGCGTTTATCGATTTGTCCTTTTCGTTGAAGACGTGCATATAAGGCTCGCGATTCGAAACAACGAAAAGCGGTTTTTCCTGAAGTTTGTTGCGCAGGCTGATGCGCAGGCGTTCGGCAGTCCAAAGTGAAGCGTTCGAATCGCGCAGCCGCGCTTCTTCTTCCGCGGCAGCGCGCGCCGTGTTCAGGTCACGTGCGAGATGCGTCACTTCGTGATGAATTTCGTCGAGAATTTCGCCCTTCGAAAGCGCCGGCGGCGTGTTTGGCTGGCCGGTGCGCTGTGCGCGCAGCCATTTTGCCGTGCGCGCCAGCGGTACGGTGAAAGTCCACTGGACGAGAATCAGCGCGAACCCGGTGATCAGAATTGTTTGGACAAATGCAGTGAGCAGGGAATCGCGAAGCGTGCCGGAGACCTGTTTGTCGATGTAACTTGTGTCGTGGAATAGAGCCAGCGTTCCCGCAATTTCACCATTGCGGTGAAGCGGCAACGCATAAATATGAATCGGCTCATTCGAATCCCCGGTAACGGACGCAGTCTGCTCCGCATTCAGAAATTCACCTACGCCAGCGCCCTCCTGTGCAGCGCGAGTTGCAGCCCTGGACCGCAACTTGAAGGCCGCTGGGAGACCGGCAGTTATCGCCAGCGCAGCGCCAACAGAGTTGTATACAGCGATGCCCTTCAAGTGGTCGCGTTGCCCGAAGCGCTCGATGAAATATTGCAAGTCCTTCTCCGGCGACGGCTCAAGCAACGGCTCGACGCTCTCCCGAAGACTTTCGCCGAGAATTTCCGCACGGCGCGAGAGGTCATTGCGCAAATTGCGCTTCTCCGTCCGCACTTGGTTTGCCGCGAAAAATAGAGACACCGATGCGACGCTGACGATCAAGGGCAGAATGATTTTCAGAGTCGTGCGCATCATGACTCCTCAATTTTTTAAATGAAAAGCGGCCGCGGGGGCTGGGCGGGCGGCCGCATGGGAATTACGATTGTCTGTAACCGGCTTCTAGAGTATGAGCGGCGTATCTCGTTAGTACAAGCTCATTCCGGAGGCCGGGGTCACGATGACACGAACGGCGATGTTCTTGCCTTCGTCTGTGCGGTACTCGACAGTGGCTTGCGCGCCCACGGCTAGTTTCCCTTCGACTTGCGTTTTGCCATCGACCAGGAATTGGACGGTATTCACATCCTTGTCTTTCTTCACCTGTACAGAGAATTCCGCATCTCCGACGGATGCGATTGGCCCCGACAGCGATTGGTTATCGGGTGTGGGTTGCAGGGAATCTGCCACAGTCTGAGCCGGGAGCGGTGTGGACCAGGCCGCAATGGTGAAACAAACGAGAAACAGAGTGGCTAGGCAGAGTGAAGTACGGAATCGCATAGGATTTCCTCCCTTTCAATTTTGACCGGGGCCACTCCAGGGGGGCAAGAAATGAACCAGAGCTGGAAAAGATTATCATTTTCTGATAAACACATGCGAAATCAAGGAGATGCGCGGAATAACAAGCATTAGCGAAGAAGGAAAATCCGGTACTAGTGCTATGAAATTTTTGCCGCTCCGGCGTCGTGCGGTGAAAGATTGACCCTGCCGTTGCTTGAAAGTAGGATTTGGCTGCGATTCTTGTGGGTCGTTGCGAAGGGCAAGAAGGAAGCGAGGAGATGCCGTGTACTGTTCCAAGTGTGGCGGAGTGATGGCGGATGGTGCGGCGTTTTGCTCGAATTGCGGACAAGCGTTCGCGGTTGCCGCCGCAATGGCGCGGGCGCCGATAATGAGTTCGTCCGTTGCGGCACCGATTGTGGGCGGTGTGACGGCCGCTCCCGCGTATGCCGGATATGCCGCCGTCCCGCGCGTCGAGTACGCGGGGTTCTGGGTGCGGTTTTTGGCGTTCCTCATCGACAGCGCAGTGATGGGTATCGGCTTCGTGTTGATATTGATTCCGCTTATCTTTCTGACGGGACTGGGAGGAATCATCGGCGAGATCCATCCTAACGAAGACTTGAATGATGTTGGCATCTTCATGCTCTTTGGACTTCTATTCCTTGCCGCGACAGTCAGCCTGCTCTGGACGTGGCTGTACCACGCGCTGATGGAGAGTTCGGAGTGGCAGGCTACGGTCGGGAAAAGGCTGCTGGGTCTGGTGGTAACGGACATGGCCGGCCAGCGCGTTAGCTTCGGCCGAGCGACGGGGAGGCACTTTTCCAAGATTGTCACCAACATGGTGCCTGCATTTATCGGATACATCATGGCGGGATTTACGGAAAGAAAGCAGGCGCTGCACGACATGCTGGCGGGTTGCCTGGTGCTGCGGCGAAACAATTGATGAACAAGTGTGGAAGAAGCAGATTAGATTGAAGATCGCTTTTGGGATGCGCAACGACCGGCGCAAAACGCAAGCCTGAAAAGATTTGCCGCCCGGATTCTCCCGGCCAGAGGAACTAACGGCCGACCGCCGTTGTTCTTCCTTATCTGATAGCTTAGAACCCGCGCTAATGGAATCCGCCTCAAAGCCGTCAACGCTGCGAAGCATTTTTCAGCAGCGCTGTCCCCGCTGCCGCATGGGCAGAATCTTTCGCTATTCCATCTTCCGGGGATTCCCGAAGATGTGCGAGCGCTGTTCCATCTGCGACCTCAAGTTTGAACGGGAACCAGGCTATTTTCTGGGAGCCATGTACATCAGTTACGTTCTGGGGGTTTCGTTCATGGCCCCGATCGCCGCGCTGCTGTGGTTTCTGACTGGATGGTGGATTACGAAAGTCATCCTCTGGGCCGCCGCATTGTTCTTGCCGCTTGCGCCGACGATCACCCTCTTCGCCCGTGTTCTGTGGATCTATCTTGACCAGAGCGTCGATCCCGAACGGCCACGCTAGCGAGTCTATTCATTGTTCCCAAGGTTCACCCACGCCGCAGGAATGGATGTATAAAATTGAACAGACGCTCCCCTAGTCCGCGTACGAGTATGGCAGAACGTCTTTGCAGCTGCATAGGGGAGTCCGCGAATGCTGGTCCATTGCCCGCTCTGCCAAAGCGCAAACATCCGTAAGTCGCGTCGCAGAGGGTTGCTTGAATCCGTGGTTTTCACCCTAATCCGTGTGCGTCCCTATCGTTGCCAGTCCTGTGATTCGAGGTTCTTTCGCTGGGCCGTCCCGCATGGGCGTAGCGCCTCTCCCCTAGCCACAGCAAGTACCCGGTCAGACCTTCCAGGAGCTATGTCCCCGTTATCGGAGAGAGAACGCGGTTGACCGAGCTTTGATGACAGCGGACCTCTGGGAGCGAGCCCGCCCTCGAAAGGCGGTAGGAGCGGCAAAGCGGACCAGGGGTGCAATTCGCGGGTGTTTGTCGAGGCCAGCAGGGACAACCATGGCAAACCAATCTGTGCCCAGCACACAAGTCAGTGAAGAAAGTTTGATACGGGCGGGCCAGCACGGCGATGCTCAGGCGCTCAACACACTCTTCCACCGCCATCAGCGAACGCTTTTTCATTCGGCTCTCGGCATCATGGGCAACCCCCAAGATGCAGAGGACGCCTTGCAGGATGGTTTGCTCTCTGCTTTTCGAAACCTGAAGAGTTTTGAAGGCCGCTCCCAATTTTCGACTTGGCTCACGCGAGTCGTAACTAACGCCGCTCTCATGCGCCGCCGCGGTCAGGCAGTCCGTCCAAGCGCCGCGGCAGCCGAACCAATCAGCAAGGATGAAATCCCTATCGCCGAGCGTTTGGTGTCCAAGGGCCTAAACCCCGAGCAACTCTTCGGGCGCATGGAAATTCAAGAGATCATCAGGGACCGCCTCGATGAGCTTGCGCCGGTTCTCCGCACCGCGTTCGTCTTGCGCAAAGTGCGGGAGTACAGCACCAGCGAGACCGCGAAGATGCTGAGGGTGTCGGAAGAGACCCTAAAAGGGAGGCTGTGGCGGGCGCGACGTGAGCTTGCCAAACGCGTTAGTCGAAGTCTTCTCCAGGGTATAAACGCGCCTCCCGATCACGAATATGAGCCATGAGGAAGATGGCAGACGGAAGAACTGCGTGTGAGTCTACATCGTTAGAACAGAAATAGATCCCGGCAATACGCTTATCCTACGGGATCTTTCTGACGCACCGCCTTTGCGCTCGTCAGAATCCCGGCATACCAGGCGCGCGCAGGGGGCAGTTGGCTACGTTTCCTCTGGCGCAGCCAGGCTATTCACGACTTTTCGAACGCCCTCAACGGATTTCGCGGTCTTTTCCGCCAGCAGTTTTTCCGCACGCGACAGAACCGTGCCGGTCAGGGTAACGACGCCGTTATCGGCGTGGACTTGCACGGTCTTCAGAGGAATTGCCTTTGTGGAGTAGAGTTCAAACTCCACGCGGCGCGCCAGCTTATCATCAGCACTCTCGGGAACCGATTGGGTATCGGAGACGCTGAGATTGTCCGTGAGGCCCCGGACGCCCGGAACCTGCCATGCGATTTGCTCCGCGGTATATTTCTGATTGATGGTCTGGACCGTTCCGTTTAGAGCCACCGTTCGGTTTTTCACTGCCGTGGCGATGTGTTTTTCAGCCAAGTCGGTATTTTTCGAAAGAGCATCGGTGACGAGAGTCTGGATTTCCAGATCCGCCACACGTTCTCCGAGGTGCTCCCTATCAGGATTGCGCTCCGTCGAAGGATTGACACTCAGATTGTTGTGCACTTGTTTGACGCTCGCGGTGTCCTGGGCGATCGCGCCGGCGACGGTCTTGAGCTGTTCCGAAGGCACCTGACCTTCCAAGGTAACTTCGCCCTGGATCGTATCCACTGTGATGTCGAAGGGAGATACGTGTTTCGAAAGGAGCAGGGCCGTGCGCACTCTGGATGTTGTTGCCGCGTCTTGCGTTGATTCCTTAATCGAGGAATATGCGTTCTGAACTGACGAATTTCGCGTAAACATGTAGTAGCCCGCGCCCACGACGAGCACCAGAAGAGCGAGTACGAGAATCGTCTTGCCGGAACCTCTTTCACCGTTTCTAGAAAATTTCAACTCTTCCTCCTCGGGCACTTCTTCGGCCACGTCCTGAGTCTCGGAACTACTCCATAAGCATAGAAGAGGCGAAGGTCCATGTCTGTCCGTTCTAGGACACCTTGGAGGTATGCATTGGGCAAATTCGCTGCCGTGGCGTACAGGAAAAGCTGGAGCCACAGGGCACGATCTTGGAGAAATGCCTTAGGATGTGATGAGCATTCCGGCCGCCGCCGCGGTCATAACTCCAAACGTGGCCCAGCCCAAATACCTGAGTAACGGCGAATTCACGCACTCGCCCATTACTTTGTCGCTGCTGGTCAGCAGGATGACGAGCAGGATCAGGGGCGGCGCCAGGAGGCCATTGATGACCGCTGACCAGAACAGCATTTTTACCGCGTTAAAACCCGCGTAGTTCAGCGCGAGTCCCAGCGCCATGGCAACGGCCATGACCGCGTAGAACTTGCGGGCGCTTCTTGGCTTGTCAGCCATCGAGCCAGGCCACCCTGCTCCTTCCGCCACCGCGTACGCGCACGAACCCACGAGGACCGGGACGCCCAACATTCCGGTGCCGATCAGACCCAGCGTGAAGAGCAGGTAGGCCCCTTTGCCGGCAAGCGGACGCAGAGCCTCGGCGGCTTGCCGGGCCGTCGTGATGTCGGTCTCCCCATGCGCATGTAAAGTGGCTGCCGTGGTCAGAATGATGAAATACATGATGAAATTCGAAAAAAACATACCGGCAATGGTGTCGGCGCGCGCCGTTCTTAACTCCGCAGCGGTCGCGCCCTCGCTCTGAGCGGGGGTTCTGCCCATGGCCCGTTCTTCTTCCACCTCCTCGGCGGCCTGCCAAAAGAAGAGATAAGGAGAAATCGTGGTTCCCAGAATGGCCACCAGCACCGCCAGGAATCCGCGTGACCACTCCAAATGGGGCACGAACGTCACCGCCAGCGCGTGCCTCCAATCAACGTGGGCATAAAACGAAGCCAGCAGGTAGGCGAACAAGACGAGCGTCAACCACTTGAAAACCTTCGCGATCAGTTTGTAGGAAGTCCAAACCAACAGCCCAATGATGAGGATCGCGTAGAATGGAATCCAGAACAGCGCTCGGATTCCCGTGACGAGCTGCGTGGCGTCCGCCATTCCACCGAGATCAGCGCCGATGTTGATGACGTTAGCGGCAACGAGAATCGTGCAGGCTCCCCACAGCACCCAGCGTGGATAATAAATCCGCACGGCGGCGGCCAGTCCGCGCCCTGTAACCATGCCCAGCCGCGCGCACATCAGTTGGATCGCCGCCATCAGCGGAAACGTGAGCAGCGCAATCCACAGCGTGGCGTATCCGTAGGCCGCTCCGGCGACAGAATAGGTTGAGATTCCCGACGGATCATCGTCGGCCGCCCCGGTGATCAACCCGGGTCCCAAGCCGGCGAAGGATCTCCTTAGAAGGTTGTGTCCTTTGTTGTTTTCGGTATTCTCGGCAGGCAGATTTTTTCTCGCCGTCATTGGGGTCGAAAGCGATACTCTGCAATAGGCGTGTCCATCGCGTTTGCGGGACACCGCCGCCGAGAATTCTCTAATGGGAGTGAAATACTTGCAAGAGCAGCAGGAGAGTCAGATTCTAAGCGCGGTTATGCTGCAGGATCTCTTTGGCGCGTCGCCTTTACACCCGACAGAATCCCAACGCCTAAGAGTATGATTGCCCCCACGACAATCCAATGCGTGGGCAAATGCACCAGGTGCGCGGCGTAAATCAGCCCGCCAATCAAGATCGCAAACCCTATCGCGTAAAGTCCGAACGACATAACAGCTCCTTCTTCAGTCTGCCGCAGAGGTATTTACTCAGGAACTCACCTTGCTTGCAGGAGAGCGACCCGGAACGCGGCCGCTCTCCATTCTCTGCGCGGATCAACTCCGCAGCTCCTTAATACGAAGAGCTGGCTTTCTGATTCTTAATCTGCAGATCATTCACGACCTGCTTCACGTTTAGCACTTTGGTGGCCACCTTCTCGGCACGGTCACGCTTGTATTGCGAGTTCACTTCTCCGCTCAGCGTGACTACCCCGCTCTTCACTTCGTATTTCACGTTGTCGTGCAGCTTGTTCTGGATCAGCGCAGCGTCCAGATTCTTCTCGATGCCTTTGTCCAGATCGGAGTTCACCGCCTTGGCTTCTTTTTCGATGCCCGCCGGAATCACGGCAATCTGATCTGCGACGACTTGCGCGCCCGCCAGGGACTTTGCAAGGGATTCAGCTTGTGACTTGTCGTTCTCACTGGCCACTTGTCCGCCGAGCGTCACGATGCCCTTGTCGCGATCCTGACTCACGGAGACGTCTTTCAAGCCCGCTTGATCGAGCGATTTGCGAATACTGTCGGAAACATCGGGTGATTTCGCGGCCGTCCCGGAGCATCCGGC
>DATNLB010000146.1:0-8466 GCA_035603095.1 Candidatus Acidiferrales bacterium | reverse complement strand
TACTTCTTCTCTTCCTCGTCTTCTTCCTGCAGCACGGCGGCGGCGGCGACGGAGTCGTCGTCATCGAGCCGCAACAGGCGTACGCCCTGTGTCGAGCGGCCGGCTTCGCGGATTTCGTTCGCGTGAACGCGGATCACTTTGCCGTTATGCGTGATGATCATCACATCCGATTCCTCGGTCACCTGCAGCGTGGCCACGACGTACCCGTTGCGGTCCGTCGTTTTCATGTTGACCACGCCCTTGCCGCCGCGCGACGTGATGCGGTACTCCGCGAGCGGCGTGCGCTTGCCGAAGCCCTTTTCGGCCACGGTCAGCATCAGCGTCACCAGCGAGTCCTTGATCTGCTCGTTCTCGAGCTCCTCGAGATTCTGCGTGGTGGCCTTGTGTTCCTTGGCGATGATCTCGAAGTCCGGCTGCACCGCGTCCATGCTCACGACGTAGTCGTCCTTGTCGAGGTCCATCCCGTTCACGCCGCCGGCGTTGCGGCCCATCGGGCGCACTTCCGTTTCGCGGAAGAGGATCGCCTGGCCTTCGTGGCTGGCAAGGAAGATCATTTTCTTGCCGTCGGTGAGCTTCGCGCCAATGAGTTCGTCCTTGCCGTCCAGGGTAACGGCGATGATACCGGTCGAGCGCGGATTGGAGAATTCCGTCAGCGCCGACTTCTTCACCGTTCCGCTCTTCGTGGCCATGAAGACGAACTTGTCCGCTTCTTCCAAATTACGCGCCGCGACCAGCGCGGTTAGCTTTTCGTCTTCCTGGAATTTGACCAAGCTGGAAATCGCCTTGCCTCGCGTGGCCGCCGCGGCTTCCGGCAACTCGTACACTTTCAGCCAGTAGACGCGGCCCTTCGACGTGAACAGCAAGATGTAGCTGTGCGCCGATGCGATGAACAGGTACTCGACGAAATCTTCTTCCTTCGTCCTAGCCCCGATGCGCCCTTTGCCGCCGCGCGACTGATGCCGGTACGTATCCGCCGCCGTGCGCTTGATGTACCCCGCGTGGCTGACGGTAATCAGCATCTCCGTGTCGGCGATCAAGTCTTCAAGCTTGATCTCGTCGACCTTGTCGACGATTTGCGTTCGGCGGTCGTCTCCGTACGCTTTGTGCACTTCGCGCAGCTCGCCGACGATGACCTGCTTGAGTTTTTTGTCACTCGCCAGAATCTCGCGCAACTCGGCGATCAATTCACGAATGGACTTCAACTCCTTGAGAATTTCGTCGATGGAGAGCTGCGTAAGCCGATGCAATTGCAATTCGAGGATGGCGTCGATCTGCGCGTAACTGAGGCCGAGCGCGCTTCCGCGGCCAGCCGCTTCGATTTCCGGCGCTCCCTGCGCGCGGTACTTGCGGCCGTCCAGCTTCACGCCCTCGATTTTCCTGGACTTCCCGTTTTCCGTGATGGTGACGTCCTGTTCGCTAAAATACTTGAACAGGTTTTCCTTGGCGTCCACGCGGCTGGAAGAACCGCGGATGATGCGGATCACGTTGTCGAGGTGGTCCAGCGCAATTTGGTAGCCCAGCAAAATGTGTTCGCGCTGTTCGGCTTTCTTCAGCTCGAAAATCGTGCGGCGGCGGATCACATCGATGCGGTGCTCGATGAACAGCTTGATCATCGCGATCAAGCCCAGTTCGCGCGGCTGCCCGCCAACGATGGAGAGCAGGATCATGCCGAAGGATTCCTGCATCTGCGTGAACTTGAAAAGATTGTTGAGGATGAGCTGCGATTCTTCGCCGCGCTTCAGCTCGATGACGATGCGCATGCCTTCGCGCGAGGATTCGTCGCGCACATCGGAAATGCCTTCGAGCTTCTTGGTCTGCACCAGTTCGGCGATGCGCTCGATCAGGCGCGCCTTGTTCACCTGGTATGGAATTTCCGTGATGATGATGCTTTCGCGGTCTTTGGTGGTTTCTTCAATGGCAGCCTTGGCGCGCATGGTAAAGCTGCCGCGGCCCGTTTTGTAAGCGGCTTCGATGCCTTCGCGGCCCGCGATGTACGCCCCGGTCGGGAAGTCCGGCCCGGGCACAATCTTCATTATTTCTTTCAGCGTCGCGTCGGGCTTCTCGATCAGCAGAATCGCAGCGTCCACGATCTCGCGCAGGTTATGCGGCGGGATGTTCGTGGCCATGCCGACGGCGATGCCGCTGGCGCCATTGACGAGCAGATTCGGAATGCGCGACGGCAGCACCACGGGTTCTTCGCGCGTCTGATCGAAGTTGGGAATGAAATCGACGGTTTCTTTTTCGAGGTCGGCAAGAATGTCTTCTGAAATCTTCGCGAGACGCGCTTCGGTGTACCGCATGGCCGCCGGAGGATCGCCGTCGACGGAGCCGAAGTTCCCCTGCCCGTCGACCAGCGGGTAGCGCATGTTGAAGTCCTGCGCGAGCCGCACCATGGCGGGGTAAATCACCGCTTCACCGTGCGGGTGATAGTTGCCAGAAGTGTCGCCGCAGATCTTGGCGCATTTGCGGTAGCCGCGGTTGGAGGCCAGGCCGAGGTCGTTCATGGCCACCAGGATGCGGCGCTGCACGGGCTTCAACCCGTCGCGCACGTCGGGCAGCGCGCGCGCGATGATCACGCTCATCGCGTAGTCGAGGTACGACTTCCTCATTTCTGCTTCGATATCGATCGGAAGCAGTACCGATGTATTTGTCTCGTCCGCCATTTCCCCTCGCTCTGTTGACTGTCAGGAGCCGCACCTGAATTCAATCTGCTGTAGGGTTGAACAATCCATGCCCCTACGAACACTTTAGCGCCTGGCCGTCAGTTCCAGCACGTGCGCCTTCACAGTGTCGAACGCGTCCGCAGCATTCGTAAAGCGGCGCGGCCCGAAATACTCTTCCAATTGCCTCAAAAACTCATCGCGCTTGGTGTCGTTGGCAAATTCTATCGCCACGCCGCGTTCATTGTCAGGCGAAGTTGTCGGCGTCGCGCGAAACGCGCTGCAACTCAATCCCCGCAGCCCCGGCAATGTCGTCCATCCCAATTGATAAAGCATCGGAAGCTGGCTAGATATCCAAATTCACGACTTCCAGCGCATTGTCCTCGATGAACTTGCGGCGCGCTTCGACGTTTTCGCCCATGAGCGTGGTGAAAATATCTTCGGCGGCGACGGCGTCCTCGAGCTTCACCTGCAGCAGCGTGCGCGTGTCCGCGTTCATCGTCGTGTCCCATAGTTGCTCGGCGTTCATTTCGCCCAAGCCCTTGAATCGCGTGATGGTGAAGTCTTTTTTGGCGTCTTCGACGACGTAGTTGAGTACGTCGGTCGCTTTTTCCTTCGTCACCTTGTCACCGTTGCGCGCTACGGTGAACGGCGGATGGTTGAATTCTTCGATCTGCCTGGCCAGTCCGCGCAGCCGCTTGTATTCCGCCGTCGACGCCACCGCCCAATTGATTTTCTGGCTGTGCGGCGGGCCAAACTGGATTTCGTACAAGCTGTGCTCTTCGTCGAAGACGATTTTGCCTTCGAGCTTCAGCTTGGTCTTCTCCAGTTGCTTCAATAGTTTTTCCAGCGCCTTCTTGTCCTCGAAGTCCGTCTTTTTCTCAAGGCCGCTTTCGGCCAGCAGTTCCACAAGCCCGGGCTCGCGCAGCCTGCGGCCAAGCTTCGCTGCGGCGGCCTCGTACTCCTGCACGTTCAACAAGAACGAGGTGAGCTTGGCGCCTTCCAGTGACACGCCTTCCTTGGCTTTCACAACGTGGTCTTCCGTGGCGCGCTTCATCAGCTCGCGTGCGAAATCACCTTCGTCGCGGATGTATTTTTCCGTCTTCCCGCGCTTCACGCGATAGAGCGGCGGCTGCGCGATGTAGATGTGCCCGCGCTCGATCAATTCTTTCATGTGGCGAAAGAAAAACGTCAGCAGCAGCGTGCGGATGTGGCTGCCGTCGACGTCGGCGTCAGTCATGAGAATGATTTTGTGGTAGCGCAGCTTGCCGGCATCGAAATCGTCTTTGCCGATGCCGGTGCCCAGCGCCGTGATGATGGCGCGAATTTCTTCGTGGCCCAGCATCTTGTCGTAACGCGCCTTTTCAACGTTCAGGATTTTGCCCTTGAGCGGCAGGATCGCCTGGTATTTTCGGTCGCGGCCCATCTTCGCGGAGCCGCCGGCGGATTCACCCTCGACAACGAACAGCTCGCACCGCGCGGGATCGCGTTCCTGGCAATCAGCAAGTTTTCCCGGCAGGCCGCTCGAATCCATCGCGGACTTGCGGCGCGTCAACTCGCGCGCTTTGCGGGCAGCTTCTCTCGCGCGCGCCGCGTCGATGCACTTGGAAATAATGCGGCGCGCCACGGTCGAATGTTTATCAAACCATTCGCCAAGCTTCTCGTTGACGAGTTGCTCGACGTCGCCCTTGATGTCGCTATTGAGCTTGCCTTTGGTCTGTCCTTCAAACTGCGGTTGCGGCAGCCGCACGCTGACTACGGCGACGAGGCCTTCGCGAACGTCATCACCTGTGATGGTGACTTCGTCTTTTTGTTCCTTCAGCATGCCTGCCGAGGACGCGAAGTTGTTGATCGAGCGCGTCAGCGCGGACCGGAAGCCGGAAAGGTGCGTTCCGCCGTCCACGGTGTTGATGGTATTCGCAAAAGCAAAAACATTTTCACCGTAGGTATCGTTGTACTGCAGTGCGATTTCGATCTCCACAGAGCCGCGCTTCCCTTCGATATAAACCGGCGAATCGTGCAGCGTGGCTTTTCCGCGATTCAGATGCTTGACGAATTCCGTGATGCCCCCAGTGAACTTGAATTCCGCGGTCTTTTCCGTGCGCTCATCGGTGAGCGTGATCAGCAAGCCCTTATTCAGGAAGGCGAGTTCGCGCAAGCGCTGCGCCAGGGTATCGAAACTGTAGATGGTCTTCTCGAAAATCGTGGGGTCGGGATGGAAGGTAACTTTTGTCCCGGTCTTGCGCGTCTTACCGGTCTGCTTTAGCTTGTTGGTGGGTTTGCCTTTTTCGTAAGTTTGTTCCCACACCGCGCCATCGCGCGAAATTTCCAGTTCCAGCCAATCGGAAAGCGCGTTGACGACGGAGACGCCCACGCCGTGGAGACCGCCGGAAACTTTGTATGTGTCGCTATCGAATTTTCCGCCTGCGTGCAGCACCGTCAGCACAACTTCCGCCGCGGGACGTTTCTCCGTCGCGTGCATGTCCACGGGGATGCCGCGGCCGTTGTCCACCACGGTAACGGAATTGTCGGCGTGCACGGTGACTTTAATCTCGTCCGCGAAGCCCGCCATGGCTTCATCGACGGAATTATCCACCACTTCCCAGACGAGATGGTGCAAGCCCATTTCGCCCGTCGAGCCGATATACATCGCGGGGCGCAAGCGCACGGCCTCCAGGCCGCCGAGAACTTTGATCGATTTCGCGTCGTACTTGTGGCCGCCCTGCGGCGCACCGCCCACAATTTCCTTGTCGCCCATGTTTTCTCCTGGCGCAGCAACTTCTCGCGTGTACCTGCGGCGTTGGACAGACTCCGGACATTTCGGAGTGCGCGTCCGCGCTCAAAACTCGTTTTTTGTGAAGCAAGGAAGGCGTGCTTGCGGAATGATTCCGTACGTCGCCTCACCCTGTGATTCCGGTTTCGCCGGGCGAATCCGAAACTCGTAGGGTTCCTGCTCCATCCCATCTCGCGCAGCGAGACGTGGCGAAGACTCATGTTTCTCCAGGTCAGTGCCCCCGAGCTCCTGGCGCGAAGCCCAATTTCCGGTCACCTGTACCTGGCGGACGTGTCGATTTGAAGGAGATTTAAAAACGAATCGACAACAGCGCAAGTATAGCCGAATCGAAGGGCATTCTCAAGGCAGGAAGGACACATTGCCCAGGTTGTAACGCTTTTGTTTTCTACTATTTATGCATTCACTTATTGGTTTGGGCAGAGTTCGCGGCGAGTTCTAGTTTTGCGTGAAATCCGATCGGTTTTTTCGCCGGCACTGGTGTTTCCAGCATCTGCCGAATGGTTGCGAAAACAGCCTGAAATCTCGCGTCGTAGCGCTTCTCCATCGGGTCTATTTTTCGGCGCAACTCCTCGTGGGTTTCCAGCATCTCGCGAAGCCGCACGAAGGTCCGCATGATCGCGACGTTCACTTGCACGGCGCGCGCGCTCCGCAGCACGCTCGAGAGCATTGCAATGCCTTGTTCCGTGAATGCGTAAGGAGTGTACCGGCGTCCGCCTTGCCTTCTCCTTGAGGTTCCAATCTGGAACCTCAAATTCCGCATTTCATTCGGTGACCGCTGGAACATAAAATCCTGAGGAAATCGGCGCATGTTGCGCTTCACTGCTTTATTCAAATTCTTTGTAGCGACACCGTAGAGCCGGGCGAGATCGGCGTCCAGCATGACCCGTGCACTGCGTACAAAATAGATTTTCTGAGTAATCAGACCGATGGGAACGATGGAGCTTTCGGAAGGCGTGTGCAGGGGGGCAGTGAGTTGAGGTTCCAATCTGGAACCTCAAAAATCACAACACGGATGCTATGTCCCTAACCGGATTTTATCAAGGGCTGTCTTCGCTATTGAGTAAATTAGCTTGGCTGGGAGTGCAGCTCGGCCGTTGGAGACCGCGCGGGGAATCAAATGCGCATGGGCATGATGATGTAGCGATAGCGGTAGGACTCGTCGGCGAGCGGCCGCATTTGCCCGGCGGACTGTTCGTCCTTCAGTTCGATGCTGATCGGGCCATCGGCGGCGGCGCCAAGAAAATCCAGCATGTAGCTGGAATTAAAACCGATAGCGATGGGATCGCCTTTGAATTCTTTCTCGATGGTTTCTTTGGCTTCGCCGTATTCCGGGCTAGAGGCAGAAATCTCGATGCCTTCTTTCGAAACGGCCAGCTTGACGGCGTGGGAGCGTTGATCGGCAAGCTGCGAGACGCGCCGCACGGCATCGCTCAATTCCGCCCGCTCGATGACCACGCTCTTGTTGTTGTCCCGCGGGAGCACCGCTTCGTAGTTCGGGAATTGGCCCGTGAGAATGCGGGAAATCAACAGCCGATGGCCGACCTGGAAAAAGAGGTGGCTTTCGTCTTTTGCAAATTCGATGTGTGCATCCGAACCGGCGGCGCTGGAAAGCTTCTCGACTTCGTCCATGGCCTTCTTCGGAATAAGCACTTTTACTTCGCCATTCAGTCCCGCAAGCTTGTGATCCGTCTCGGCGAGCGCCAGTCTGTGGCCGTCCGTCGCCACCATCGCCAGCGTGTCCGGCTTCAGAATCAATAGGCCGCCGTTCAACGTGTACCTTGACTCTTCCATGGAGATCGCGAATTTCGTTTTCCTAATGAGGTTTTCGATGATCGCGGCAGGAATTTTCACCAGCGTGTGGGGCATCACCGGCAGCGCGGGGAAATTCTCCTTGGCCATGCCTACCAGCTTGTATTTCTTCTTATCGCTGACGATCTCCACCCAGTGATTCTCGAGAAGCTTGACCTTGATCTCGCCTTCGGGAAGCAGGCGCACGAGTTCCAAAAGTTTCTTGGCAGGAATGGTCCCAGCGCCTTCTTTCTTGATCTTGGCTTCGCACGACGTGCGAATGCTCAGCTCGAGGTCGGTCGCCGTGATTGTCAACTGGCTCCCCTTGGCCTCCACCAGCAGATTCGATAAAATGGGAATTGTGGTCTTGCGCTCGACGACCCCTTGGGTCGTTGAGAGTTCATTCAACAGCGCGGACTTTGTGACGCTGAATTCCATTGCTTGATGTTCCTCGCGTGCCGTTCCGGGTGAGGTCATTATGAAGTTTACCTTCGCCTAGGAGGGCATTAGCGCCCTCCGTAGCCTAATTTCTACCGCTGCGGTACTGTACTCGCTTTTTGATAAACTATAAAGTCCGCTGCGTGGCCCACGTGGCCCAGCGCTGTGGAAATAGGTGGGAAATACTGCTTCTCTCCCCACACTCGCCGCGACCGCCCAAACGCCACGATCCGCAACTACAGTCAATACAACCGGATGTTTTTTGAAAATTAGAAAACTATAAAGCTTGTTGTTGTGATGAGCGCTGTGAATCTGTGGAAACCTCTCAAACTCCAATAGCACACGCAGTTTGCGGAGTTGAGTTGCAAGTGGCGTTTTGTGACAATCGCGGAAAACAGAGCCCTAACCGGCCAGTCCGCCGCGAATTTTAGAATTTGGTCCGCTCCTATCAACATATTTTCCGCACCTTTCTCAAACCTTCTCCACAGGACGCGAATACAGGATCGCCAGCGAATCTTGGATCAGAAAAGCGCGGTGCGCAACAATTGCCGAACGAAAGCGCGAAAAGGCCAAGCGGGAGGGGCGGCTTGCGTTTCGGAATCAAAGAGGCGTGAGAAAATCAGCCGGCTACTGCAACGCGTCCATCAGCCGCGTGATGGTGCGGTTCAGGTCTTTGTCGGACCGCCGCAACTCTTCGATTTTGTTGATCGAATGCAGCACCGTGGTATGGTGCTTGCCGCCGAATTGCCGGCCGATCTCCGGAAGCGAAGCGGTGGTGAGTTGCTT
>DATNLB010000324.1:0-12126 GCA_035603095.1 Candidatus Acidiferrales bacterium | reverse complement strand
TCAAAATGTTCCAGCGCGAATCCGTCCTCTTCCGCTCCTGACCGTTCGCGGAGCAATTTCGCATCACCGCGCCCGGAAAATGGACGGCGTACGACTCTGGGCACATCGTTCGGCGGCTCTATCCGCAAACCATAAAAAGGCGCACACTGGTTCCGAGGTTAAACCCATGGTTGCTGCCGCAGGTGTTTGGAAGAAAAAACGCGACGATTTGAAAGCCAAGAGGAACTTGTTATTCGAGACGTACGCCAAGGATCCGCAAAATTTTCACCTTGCCCGGGAAATCAAAGAGATCGATGACCAGATTGCCGAGTACACCCAGCACGTAGAACAAGAAAGGCGAGCGGAGCAGCGCGCCGCCACCCCCGCCGGCAAACTCGTCACAACCCCCAAGTAGAGGCGTAGAGCCGCTCGACCGTCACTCTGCCCAATCGGCGAGGAAGAGATTGGTCTCATGCGGGACTTTGCCGTTGCGATTGGAGGCCCACACCAGCCGCTTGCCGTCGGAAGAGAACATGGGGAAGGCGTCGAAATCGGGCGCGTAGGTGATGCGCTCGAGGCCACTGCCGTCTTCGTTGATGAGGTAAAGATCGAAGTCGCGGCCGTTCTTCGGATCGGCCATGTTCGACGCGAAGACGATGCGTTTTCCGTCGGGATGCCAATAGGGCGCGAAATTCGCGGCGCCGTTGCGTGTCACCTGGTGCTTGTTCGAACCATCCGCGTTCATTACCCAGATTTCCAGATTGCCCGGACGGATCAGACCCTTTGAAAGCAGATCCTTGTAGTCGGCGATTTCCTCGGGCGTCCTGGGATGCTCGGCGCGGTAGACGATTTTCTTGCCATCGTAAGACCAGAAGGGGCCACCGTCGTAACCCAGCTCGTTGGTAAGCTGCTTCACGTTGGAGCCGTCGGCATTCATGGTGTAGATGTCGAGGTCGCCATTGCGTGTGGAAGTGAAGACGATGCGCTTGCCGTCGCGCGTGATGGTGGACTCCGCATTGTAGCCGTGCGCGTGGCTTAGCTGCTTCAAATCACTGCCATCCGGCTTCGCCGTATAGATTTGATAGCTATCGTAAATCGGCCAGACGTAGCCATGCGAGTAATCGGGCTTCGGCGGACAGTCGGGGCTTGCTGCGTGAGTCGAGGAGAAGAGGACGCGGTCGCCGGAGGGAAAAAAATAGGAGCAAGTGGTGCGGCCCTTGCCGGTGCTCACGAGCTTGGGTGTGGCGGGCTTTCCGTCGGGCGTGTCCACGGCAATCGTGTAAATTTGGTCGCACGGAACGCCTTCACCTTGGTGCTGAAAAATCAAATATTTGTCGTCGAAGGAGAAATAGGCTTCGGCACTTTGGCCGCCGAAAGTAAGCTGCCGCACGTTTTTCAGATGCTTTGCTTCTTCCGGAACAGTAAGAGCACCGGAGGTCGCCTGCGGTTGCGGAGCTAGCGGAACCGCGTCTCCACTCACCCAACAGCTGAGCACGGAGGCTGAGACCACAAGCACGAATGACAAAGACAATCCATCCGCGCTTCTCTGGATTACTGAACCTATCATTTCGTCTCCTTGCCTATTTGCGCTGCTCAAGGGTGACCGGCGCCTTGACGGGTTTGCCGTTACGCAAGACCGTGACTTGGACGGTGTCGCCGACTTTGCTGCGGCGCAGTGCGTCGGTGAAATCGTAGAGATTCTGGATGGGTTTGTCGCCGAATTGGATGAGCACGTCTCCTGCTTGGAAGCCTGCCTTGGCCGCGGGAGAACTGGGCTTTACATCCGAAAAGCGCACCCCATTTTCGGTTTGCCCGAAGTCGGGGATGGAGCCGAAGTACGGGCCGTAGCCGCCACCGCCGCCGCTCGGCGTGCCTGCATGGGGATTGGCATTTTCCACGGCGACGTAGGTGGGGCGATCCGGAGCGGTGTCTATACGCAAAGCGATGTTGGAGACTAGATCGAGCAGATGGGCGGCCCCTGGGGCGTTGATCTTGTCCCATGTGTCGGAGGGCTTGTGATAGTCGCTATGGAGACCGGAGAAGAAGAAAAGGACGGGAATCCGTTTCGTAACGAAGGAAGTGTGATCGCTGGAGGAGTAGCCGCCGGGAGAGTTTTCGTACTTGAAGGTGGTGTTGGATTCGGCTTGATCGAGGATGGGCTGGAAGGTCGTCCCGGTCCCGAGGCCGCCGATGTAAACCTTGTCGTCCTTGATGCGCCCGATCATGTCCATATTGAGCATGGCGACAGCTTTGTCGAGCGGCAGAGTAGGGTTCTTGACCCATTCGGCCGAGCCGAGGAGGCCTAGCTCTTCGCCGGCGAAGCTCGCGAACAGAATGCCGCGTTGGAGCTGGCCCTTCAGCGGAGCAAAAAGGCGGGCGAGTTCGAGAACCCCCGCGGTGCCGGAGGCGTTGTCATCCGCGCCGGGATGGATTTGGCCGATTTGCGAAGGAGCCATCGAATGAGCCTCGCCGTGGCCAAGATGGTCGTAGTGGGCGCCAAGGATGACGTATTCGTCGGTCTTGCCGGGGAGATAGGCGAGGATGTTTTTGACGGTGGCGTGAATTCGTTCGATGTCCACAGTGAGGGAAAGAATTAGTTTTGCCGAAGTGCTGCTGAGCGAACCGCCAGCGTGGAGGGCGCCGCCAACTTCTGTTTGGACTTCGCTGAGAGTCATTCCCTGTTTTTGAAGCCAGTTATCGGCGGTGGAATTCTTCACTTGCAGGCAGAGGATTCCCGCGTCTTCGGGGCCTTCTACCTCGCCAAACCGCGGCAGAATGTCCTCTTCTCCGTTGGGGAGTTTTCCGTTGACGACGATGATTGCGGCGGCTCCGTGATTCTTGGCGTTTATAGCTTTGGAAATGACCCACTCGTGCAGCGTGTGGCCGCCCTCCGTGGATTTTCCCGCTAGGGAGCCAGGCTCACCCCGCAGAGCGAGGACGATTTTGCCTTTGGCGTCGAGCCCTTGATAATCGTCGTACGAAGACTCCGGAGCAGTGATCCCGTAGCCCGCGAAAACCAGCGGAGCATCCACCGAGCCGCTAGCAGAAAAGCTCAGCGGGATGAACTCTTCAAGGAGCTTGTAATTCCTATGTTCAGCGGAGACGTCCTCCGGGTGAGGAGCTTCTTGAAGGCGATTCCCCGGTCTGAGGTGTCGGCCGGTGATAACGTCAAAGGGTTGGAAGAAACCGTTCTTGCCGGCGGGCTGGAGGCCGAGGGATTTGTAGCGCTGTTCGATGAGGTGCGCGGCTCTGGTGAGGCCCTTGGCGCCGTCGCCGCGGCCCTCCATCGCGGCAGTGGTCAGTGATTTAACGTCGGTCAGAAAGCGTTGCTCGTCGGCGGTTCCAACCGTAGTTGGCGTATCGGCGGCGATCAGCGACAGCGCAAGAATTGCAAGGATCAACGGGGCCTGTCCCCATCTCCTGCGCAAATTGCCTCTCTCTTTGGTCGGGGCAGAGTTCATGAGCATGCGATTTCTCCCCGGAAAGATCGTAGGGTGCTGCGCCAGTCCTGTCAATTCATCTCGGTTCCGCTGGTTCCTGGTCCCTCACTGTTCCATCGGGTAGTTGCTTGGCTGCACCGCCCTTGTCGCGTGAAGCTTGGACGCGCCTCCATGGACGCTTCCAAACCGCCAAATTTTCCTTTACTTTTCGCTTGACTTCCCGTTAATTTGTGGTATACTTAACCTTATAGATTACTGCATTTGGAGTGCGGGAGCTTGCTCCCGCTTTTCTTTTTTGGAGCCGCGTCCCGGGCACCTGCCAAGTGAGCACCCAAGAACATGTCCTTTGGAATCTGCTATTTACGAAATGCAAATTTTGTAAGTCTTTTCTTTTGATATTCATCCATAATCCATGGGGGGGTGGGGGGTGCCGACTCTTCAGAACTGCTATCCCTTATTTCCTACCCCCTATCCCCTTTTTTTTCATATTCATGCGCACTCCTTTACATTTTTGCACTTTTTTGCACACGGTAGAAATCAACTCTTTTGTTTTCAATCGATTCCGCACTCTTTGACAAAGATCCGAGGGTGGGGTGCCCCCGCCTGCTCGGCACGCTTCTGAGGCATCGCCCGAACGTGATTGACTAAAACCTCGTATCTTTGCATAGGCACTTATGCGCCACCGTCTCATACGCATCGCTCTGATTTTGTTGCTCTTCCCACCGCTCCTGGCGGCTGTGGCCGGTTGGTTCGCCGGCCCTGCGTTCCTCCATCCCATTCGCCGCGAGTTGACTCCGGACCTCATCCGCGAAGCGGACGCCTCGTTCGTTCTCACTGGGGCAACCCGCGAGGATTTCGACGTGCGCGCACAGGATGGAGTGCTTCTCCGTGGTTGGAAAGTCCGCCCGAAAAATCCCAATGGGAATTGGGTCCTCCTCTTCCACGGCGTCGCTGACAACCGCATAGGAGTCGTTAGTCATTCGGAATTCGTGCTGCGCGCCGGATACAGCGTTGTCATGATGGACGCCCGCGCCCACGGCGCCAGCCGCGGTCCCATCGCCACCTACGGCTGGCTCGAGCGAAACGACACTCGCGCCATCATCGACGCTCTCGAATTGAGCGAACACCCCAAGCATCTCTTTGCTCTGGGAGAATCGATGGGCGCCGGCATCGTGCTGCAATCCGCGGCCGCCGATCCGCGCATCGAAGCCGTCGTCGCCGAAGCGTCTTTCGCCAATCTCCGCGAAGCGGCCTATGATTATGCCGGACTGAGAAAATACCCCTGGCTCGGCAAGACTCTTTTCGCTCCCGGCACCTGGACGCTGCTGTATCGCGACGAAAAACTCGCGGGTTTTCCAGTGGCCGAGGTCTCGCCGGTAAAAGCCGTCGCCTCCCGCGCTTTTCCCGTCCTGCTCATTTGCGACGAAAAAGATGAAGCGCTCCCCTGCCGCCATTCGGAAATGATCTACGCCGCCGCCCGCGGTCCCAAACAGCTTTGGGTCGTCCCTCGCGCCTTTCACACCGCCGCGCTGGGTTTCCAGCCCGAAGAATTCCGCCGCCGCGTCCTCTCTTTCTTCGCGGCATCCTCCTCCGCCGCCCCCTAGTTCAAAATAATCGGCACACGGTCGCCGCCCTGCGGACACGAATTCGCTTTTCAGTTCTTAGTTTAAAGTTCTAAGGTTTTGGCCTTTGGTTTTTTCGTTTTCAACTTGCGGTTCTCGAAGAGTTGTACGGGCAGGTTCAGTCTGATTTCTGATTTCTGATTTCTGATTTCTGATTTCCAGTTTGGGCTTTCCTTCGCTCAGTGCACGGGGTGCTGCCGCGCTTCCCATTCCTGGCTCAGCCGGCGCACGGTTTCCCGCAAGCGCACCGCCAGCGCGGCAATCGTTTCGAGGCGCTGTTCTCCGCCGTGCGGGAGTTTACCGTCCTTTTTCCTGTGAACCTCCGCCAGCAGGAGCTCCGCATTTCCCAGAATCCCCGTCAGCGGATTATTTAGTTCGTGGCGGAGCACTTCACCAAAATCTTGCTCCGCTTCTTCGAACCGGTCTGGAGCGTTGTCTGCCGCCTTCTGCGCCTGGCGCAAGCGGCTCTGGATCAAAAGAAGGGCCGACGGCAGGCATTCTCTGTCGCGCATCACGTAATCGGCGGCCCCCGCATCGATCAACGCCGACAGTTCCACACGCTGCTCCGCCGTCCCGATCACCACCACCGGCGCATAAACCGCCAGGGACGTCACCGCAGCGTCGAGCCGCGGCGCAATCCCTCGCAGCCCATCGGCTTCCGCCGCGATGGAGGCCTCTTCGAACAAAATCACCGCCGGCGCATCTTCCTCGAGGATTCGCTTCGCGGCGGCGACGCTGGCAACGGAAGCCACGCGCACTCCCGCGATACGGGCCTCGAATTCGCGGCGCGCCGCTGTGCACAACGCCGCATCGTCGCTCACTACTAATATTGTTTGCTTCCTGCTGCCCATGCCCTCATCCATTTCTTGCTGCGTTCTTTCCTGCCACTTCTGCGGCCCGCGGTTGACGGTGGCTTTGCATTGCCAGCACGCCGTGAACCTTTTCCGTCAGCTCTTCCACGCGGAACGGTTTGGCGACGTGCGGCAGGTGGTTACGTTCCAGGAACTCCCGCGTTTGCGCGGCAATCGTATCGCCGGTCACGAAAAGGAACCGCTCTCGCAAAGGATTTCCGGACCGCTCCAGCGATGTGTAGAAGTGCTGCCCATCGAGCCCGGGCATCTTCATATCGCAGATGACCAGGTCGAAGGACTGCCGGGCCGCGCAGTCGAGGGCTTCGCGGCCGTCCAGCAGCACCTCCACATGCATCCCCTCGTCTTCGAGCACGTCGGCGATTAAGCGGGCCACCGTCGGCTCATCCTCCACAACGAGCACGCGAGCGCCTTTGCCGGTTTCGAGTGGGGACGCAAACCGATTCTCGCACCCTGCCGCCTCTGCGGCTTCGGGCACCAACTTCCTCCACGCCGGCAGAGGGGAACCCAGCGCTTCGTCCTGCGCTGTTTCCACGGCTACTGGAAGTTCGATTTGGAAAACGGCACCCCCCTGCGGCGGGCTCAAGACGTGCACCTGTCCGCCGTGTTCGCGCACCACACTCAATACAATGGCGAGTCCTAGCCCGGTCCCGACGCCCGCGGGTTTGGTGGTGAAGAAGGGATCGAAGATCCGTGCGAGGATCTCCGGCGGTACTCCCGTCCCGTTGTCTGCCACTTCCAGCAACACCCGGCGCTCGCTGATTCTCTTGGTTCGCAACCTGATCGTTCCACCCTCCTCCTGCTGTTCGAGGGCCTGCCGCGCGTTGCCCACCAGATTCATCAACACCTGCTGCAGATGGCCGGGGTCACCTGGAACCAATGGAAGGGCCGGGGCCAGATCGATCTCCACACGGATTTTTTCCGCGGCGAGGCTGAACCGTTGGAGGTCCATCACGCACTGCACGATTTGATTCAAGGACACCGGACGCCGCTCCGGAAGCGTTTCCCTGGCGTTCAGAAGCAATTGCCGCAGGATGGTGCTGGCACGCTCCGCCTCCTGATAAATCTGACGCACTTCCTCCGTCCGCCCGGGAAGGTCCTGGCGCGCCAGAAGCCGATGGGCATAGCCCACAATGCTCGTTAGCGGGTTGCTCAATTCATGCGCGACTCCGCTGACCATCTGTCCGAGCGCCGCGAGCTTCTCGGTCTGCAGGAGTTTCGAATGGAAAACCCGATGGGCGGTCAGGTCGCGGTAGATTTCCACACGTCCCAACCGCCGCCCGGTCGGATCGAGCAGGGGCCTTGCGGCCCTCTCCAGGATGCGCGGCGCGGGATGCATCATTTGCAATTCTTCGCGCACGCCCCCTTCGATACCGCGGGTCAATTCCTTCCAGCGCTCCGCGAACCGTGCCGGTTCCGCGGCATGACTTTGCAGCCGTCCGATCAAACTTTCCAGGGTCTTGCATTTTCCGGACTCCTCGGGCGCCAGACCCGCGATCTGTTCGAATCGCGTATTCATCGCGCGGATGTTGTCTTGCGCATCGAACAGGACGACTCCCTCTTCCACCCATTCGATGACGTTTTGCAATTCGATTTCGGCATGGTCCGCCCGTCCAGCCGATTTACCAGCGACCACTGGTTCGAGCACGATCATCGTGGCTTGGCCTGGCACGGGGACTGCCGCGCGCAATCGCACGCTCACTCCGTTGTGCAAGTCCGCCCGGGAGATCTCGCTATCGGTACCGCGGCTCTGCGCTCCATGATCGAGCGCGGCCCGCAACCACGTCCTGAGGCGCTCCCGGTCGCGTCCGCAGAAGAGTTCGGCCAAGTGCGCTTGCGCAGGGACGCCCACTGGTTCCGGCCCATTGATCCTGGTGGGAAGCCCGGTTAATTGCCTGGCCCCGCGACTCGCTGCCGTGATTTTCCCGGCCTCATCCAAGAGAAGCAGTGGTTCGTTGATACCCTCCAGCAATGCATGCGGCCAACCGGCGAGCATTGAGTCCTCTTCTTTTCGTCTTCTCTGGCGCAGAGCGGACGCCGCCAGAACCGCGCGCAATTCCAGACGGTCCAGGGTTGCGAGTGAGACGGCGCCCTCCGGCAGTCCCGCTACCAGCGTTCCGAGGAGCTGCCCTTCCGACTCCAACGGAAACGCGACGATTCTGCTCGCTGCTCCCTGAGTCCGGCCCGTCTGTGACTCGTTTCCGATCACTTGTCGCGCCTCCAACGCCCGCCGCCACACGTTTGCCAGCGGTTCGCTCTCGATCGCGTGGGTCCACGAGTCGTCCCCGCTGCGCCAGTGAAATTCGACGGAAAAGTTTCCGCCGGACTTTTCGCGCTGATCGCGCAAGGCACCGATGACCGCGAACGCCGCGCCGGGACCATCTCCGTTCGCCGCCGCGGTGCAGCTTTCCACCAGGTTGGAGAGCAGCACCTCCACGGAAGTAGCGGCCACCTGTTGCACGAGGAAACGCCGGACTGCGCCGAGATCCTCATTTCGCAGCCGGGCGATTCTTTGCTCTCCCTCAAGCCCCAAGGCCAGCGCCAGTTCTGCGGCGACCGCTTCCACTCGTTCGCGGGAACAGGCCGGTTGCTTTCCCGTGCTTCCGGAGAGGATGACGCCTCTCAATTGTTCCTTCGTCTCGATGGGGACCCACATGGCGTGACGCAGTCCCACAAGCGGCCCGATGACGGGGTTCGAAGGAAAAGCCTCGAGGTCTTGCTCGACAGTTTTTCCGCGGAGAAGGAGTTCGTCAGGGAGCGGAGGCTCCAGCGAAAGAAGGGCCCACTCCTGCGGAGTCTCGAGGTTTCCCCGGTCCCACACCATTCCGTGAAACCCTGCTGCATTCTCGTGCTTTGGGGTGGCGTTCGAATCCGCCTCAAGCCAGACGCCGAAGCGGCCCGTGGATTCCTGCTGCGAGAGCGCCTTCAGAGCTTCTTGCAGCAATACTCTGCGAGAAGCACCGTCGAGAGCCGCGCGCACCACGCCTCGCCCGCTCGGTTCTTTCTGCGCCGTTTTCCTCAAAATCCCCATGCACTCGCCTCGTATCTGCGCCGCTCTCGTGGCGTCCACACCGGCGTCCCGCCGGACATGCAATAATGATTAAGCCCCGCCGTAATCGCTCTTGCATCGGCGGGACCATCCGGAAATGTCAGTTTGCTTCGATGAATCAATCACTTAGAGAGGAGAGTGGGCGGCGGGAAATTCCATGTCGAAACTTTGCTTGGCGTTCTTCCCAGAGTGAACCGCTGCCGAGGAGGGACGCGTGACTGGGGGCGCGTGAGTGGCGACTGTTCCGACGACTGGCGTGGAAGAACGTAGGACCGAGGTGCTACGGAGACACAAGAATCTGCACCGAGCCGCGCATCCCCACGCGCACAAAGTGTTCAGGCGGCCTGCCTTACCGGATGAAACAGATTCTCGCGCTAGAAAATTGCTCAGGCGAAATAGCAAAAGCCAAGGGCACTCTTGAAGAGAACTTGCAAACGCTTGGCGCTCTCACTGCTCGGCATGCTCCATGTGGTACTGCTTCAGCTTGCGGTACAGAGTGGTCTTCCCGATGCCGAGCATACGCGCCGCCGAAAGCTTGTCGCCCCCCGTTTCGCGCAGCGTGCGGAGGATCGCGCGGCGCTCCAATTCCTCGAGTGGGAGAATCTCGTCCTTCTCCGGCGCCCTTTCGGTGGTGGGATATTGCAGCGTGGTTGGCAGGTCTCCCACCTGAATAATGGGCCCGGAACCCAAAGCGACCGCTCGCTCGATGGCGTTTTCCAGCTCGCGCACATTTCCGGGCCAATCGTAAGCAATCAGGCGGCGCATGGCGTCTTCGGAAATCGTCCGCACCGGGCCCAGCGGTTCGGAAAACTTCTCCAGAAATGCCGTCACCAGAATCGGGATATCGCCCTTGCGGTCGCGGAGCGGCGGCAGCTTGACCTGCACCACGTTCAGCCGGAAATACAAGTCCTGCCGGAAGGTTCCTGAGCGAATCGCGGCATCCAGGTCCCGGTTGGTGGCGGCGATGATGCGTACGTTGATTTGCCGGCGCTCCGTCGAACCCACGGGCTTGACCTCCCGCTCCTGCAGGGCGCGCAGCAGCTTGGCCTGCAGGTCCACAGGCATGTCCCCGATTTCATCCAGAAACAGCGTGCCGCCGTGGGCGGCCTCCAGCAATCCCTGCTTGGCCTGCACCGCCCCGGTGAAGGCGCCCTTGACGTACCCGAACAACTCGGATTCGATCAGCGTGGGCACCAGCGCCGAGCAGTCCACCGGCGCAAAAGGCCGGTCCCGGCGCGGGCCCGAAAAATGAATGCTTCGCGCCACGATTTCTTTCCCCGTTCCGCTTTCCCCCAGGACCAGCACGGGATACTCGTGCTGGCTCACTTTTTCGATCATTTTATAGACGCGCTGCATTTTCATGGAAACGCCGATCAGACCGCCGAACCCCGGGCGCGTCCGCAACTGCTCCCGCAGCAGCCGGTTCTCTTGCTGCAGTTCCACCGCCCGGGCCACCCGTTCGAGTCTGGAGCGCAACTCTTCAATGCGGAACGGTTTTGTCACGTAGTCCACGGCGCCGATGCGGGTGACCTCCAGCGCCGATTCGATGGTTCCGTACTGGGTCAGCACCACCACGGCGACCTCCGGATGAACGTCGTGCACCTGTTTCAGCAGTTCCACCCCGTTCGTCTGCTGCAACTTCAAATCTGTCAGCAGGATGTCGATAGGCGAATGTTCCAAGACCTCCAGCGCCTCTTCGGCGGTGGCCACGGCGACGGCCTTCATCCCGCACTGCTCCGAGACGGTTGCACAGGTCTCGCGGATCGATTGCTCGTCATCCACGATAAGAAGATTCATCGGGACGACCTCCCGGCGAACTGCTGCTTCTTCACTCATGGCGGGCATCCTGAAAGACTCCACGGGCGATCTCCTCTGCATCTTGCGTTCCGTTTCAGGAAACCCACCTAAATCCATTCATAAATCAATACATTAGTTAAATCACAAAGTACTTGGCAAGTCCTAGTTTGGGACTCAGTCCCGATTTTCCCGCCCTATCTGTCCCAATTTGGGAAAGCGTGGGGAGCGAGAATTAGCCAAAAGTCCTCCCCACAAAACGAAGCGGTCTCCTCGAGTCGTTCTCGAAGAGCCCGCCTGTTCGATCTCGCTTGTTTTTGGCCTCATTCGGTGGGAGTTACGAGCCCCTCCCGGCGAGAATGACCTTCTGACATTCCTTGGCCGCTAGGGCTTGGCCTTCTTCGGCGGCGCGGGAGCGGCCGTTTTCTTCTTGGTTGTTTCACCGCCGCTCCGGCTTAGCAGTGTCAAGGCGTCCTTGGCGCTGAAGGGGAACCGGCGAACGGACTGTTCACCGGTAGTGCTCAGAGTGACGTCGACGCGCCGGTTGTTGGCCAGGCGCACCGTCAGCAGGTTTTTCAGTATCTTCTGCTTTTCGGCCGGGCTCAGGTCCGTATCGGCTTCGATCAGCTTCTTTACTTCTTCGGAGGTCATGTTCTTTTCGAAGCCAAATGCCCGAGTCTCGAGATGGTCCGCAGGTACACCCTTTTCCACCAGGTAGCTCTTGGTGCGTTCGACGCGCCGTTCGGAGAGTTTGATGTTGAAGTCTTTGGCCCCCCGAATATCCGCGTGGCCCTCGAGAATCAGGTGGGCGTCCGGACGGTATTTCAGATACTGGATAAAGTCGCTCGCCAGCGCATCCAGCGTCACTGCCTGGCTGGGCAGCAACCCTCCCATGGGCTTCGCCACGGTGGGCTGCAGTGTCGGGAAGTAGATGCTGTGCAGCGCCAGCTTGGCTTCCAGTTGCTTGATCTGCGGGGGCTCCTTCACTTCCACGTTGCCGGAAGCATCGGCGGTGCCGCCGCGGCCGTCGTTCACCGCGCACTTCACGGTGTACGCGCCGGGCGGAAGGCCGGCGGAATCAAATTGAACATTCGAACCGCTCCCCACAATCTGTCCTCCCGTCGCCGTGTAGCTGTAGGTCAGCGGATCGTTGTCCGGGTCGCTGCCGTTGCAAGTGACGCCGGTACGCTCGCCCGGCAGAATCGGGCTGCGCTCGATGGAGAGCGCCGCCGTCGGCGGATGATTGGGCTTTTCTTCGACCTTGATGTCCGCCGCGCAGGATGCCGTTCCGCCCTTGCCATCGTCCACTTTTATGGTGACAGTGTAGGAACCAACGCCAACGCCCGACGAATTCCAGCGCGCTTCCGGGCCAG
>DATNLB010000358.1:0-4576 GCA_035603095.1 Candidatus Acidiferrales bacterium | reverse complement strand
TGTCGTTAGCACATGATATGTCCGGTTGAGTTAGCACACGATATGTCCGCTTTGCGGGCGGCGAGAGTAGGAGACCATGAGAAGCATGGAATCTTACTTGAGGGCCGCGATGGAGCGGGCGATGAAAGTACAGGAAGTGATGTTGCAGGCAATGGCGAAGAAGATTACGTGGTTTCAGGCGGCGGAGATCATTGGCATCAGCGACCGGCACATGCGGCGGTGGCGGGAACGTTACGAGGAGGGCGGCTTTCGCGGGCTGTTTGACCGGAGGCGAGGCAAGCCTTCGCCGAAGCGGGTGCCGGTGGCGGTGTTGGAGCGGGTGTTGGAGCTCTATCGGGAGAAGTATTTCGATTTTAATCTGCGGCATTTTCACGAGAAACTGGCCAGCGAGCACCAGATCGAGCTCAGCTATAGCTGGGTAAAAGGGGTGCTGCAGGGCGCTGGGCTAGTGGCGCGGGGACGCCAGCGTGGGGTGCATCGCAAACGGCGCCCGCGGCGGCCGTTGCCGGGGATGCTGTTGCACATCGACGGCAGCCGACACCAATGGTTTCAGGACGAACGCTGGTACGACTTGATCGTGATTTTGGACGACGCCAGCAGCGAGATCTATTACGCGCAACTGGTGGAGGAGGAATCGACGGTGACGGTGATGGTGGGATTGCGCGAAGTGATTGAGCGGAAAGGTGTTTTCTGCGCCTTATACAGCGATCGCGGCAGCCATTTCTGGCTCACGCCGAAGGTGGGCGGCAAAGTGGATCCGCATCGGCTGACGCAGGTGGGACGGGCGCTGCGCGAGGTGGGGATCCGGATGATCCCGGCCTACTCGCCGCAAGCGCGGGGGCGCAGCGAGCGCAGCTTCGGCACCTGGCAGGGACGATTGCCGCAGGAGTTAAGGCTGCATAAAATCGCCAGCCTAGAAGCCGCCAATGTATTTCTACGCGAACACTATATCGCCGAGTTCAACCGGCATTTCCAAGTTGCGACGAAGCAGCGGGGAAATGCTTTTTTGGCCTGTCGGAGACGCGATCTCGATCTGGTGTTCTCCCTCCAGTTCGAGCGGGCCGTGAACCGCGACAACACGGTCAGCTTTCAGAATCTGAGCCTACAAATCGAAGCCGTGCGCTGGCGAGCCACGCTGGCGGGCTGCCAGGTCACGGTGCATCAGCACTTGGACGGAACTCTCAGCCTCACCCACGGACCGCACTTGCTGGGACGCTACACGGCCGAAGGGGCGGCGCAGGGCGCGAAAAAAATGCAGGCGCGACGGGCTGTGGAAAAGCCGCGCGGTGGAAAAGTCCAAAAGCCGACTTTCCCACCGCGCTTGGAAATCCCGCATAGTGCGCGGGATTACCACTTTCCCACAGCCCCGACTGCTGCTGGTTAACTATGAAACCGGACATATCGTGTGCTTAGAAAACCGGACATTTTAACTTGCTAAGGACATTCGCTAGCGTGATTCTGCCCATTTGCTGCCCATCCTCCGTTTTGATATGGTCCGGACAATGGATCCCACCAGTGTCAGCCTGACGGCGTGCCCGCACTGCGCTGCTCAAATGCCCGAGACCGCTGCTTTCTGTCCCGGTTGCGGCCTCCCGATGCAAGCCGAACAGCGTGCGCAGGGCAAGGTTGGCATTTTCTCCGAACCCATCGCGGGGGCACTCGCCTACCTTACTTTCATCCCTGCCGTCGTTTTCCTTGTCGTTGCGCCGTATAAGACGAACCGTTTTGTGCGCTTCCATTCCGTGCAGTGCCTTTTACTCTGGCCGTCAGCCATCCTGTTCGCGATTGTGCTCAAACTGGCTGGCCTTTTGCTCTTTATCATCCCAGTGGTTGGACCACTCTTTGTGGTGCTGCTTTCCACCATGGGTGGGCTTGCGGCTGTTGTGCTGTGGTTGGTTCTGGTGGTCAAAGCTTTCCAGGGAGCGATGTTCAAACTTCCCCTGCTCGGCGATTTTGCCGCACGGCAAGCAGCTCAGCCCTAGCCAATTTCCCGGGAATATGAAATTGTCGATTGCTTTGCTTTAGGCTTTTTGGTACCTTGCCGCAGCGTCACTTGGCGGCGGTCGCACGCAATCTGCAGGGCCGCGCCCTTCACCCCAAACGACAACCGGGAGGACACCTTTATGGCCTTTTGCAACATGTGCGGCGCACAGATCGCGGATGGCACCACTACTTGTTCAGTTTGTGCGGGCAAAGTTGCAACGTCGCCCGCTTCGCCCACTACCGCCTCAGTCGGCGGTATGACCGACAACGTCGCCGGCATGCTGGCGTATATCACCATCATCCCAGCGATTATCTTTCTGGTGATGGAACCCTACAATAAGAACCGCTTCATCCGCTTCCACGCGTGGCAGTGCCTGTTTTTCGCCGGGGCCCTGTTCGTTCTCCACGTCGGACTTTCGATCTTCGCCTTCGTGCCGTTCGTGGCTTTGATCACGTTTCCCCTTCACCTTCTGGTGAGCCTTGGAGGATTCATCATCTGGATCGTCCTGCTCATGAAGGCGAATCAGGGACAGATGTATAAACTGCCCATCATCGGCGACCTAGCGGAAAAGCAAGCGAATGCAATGTAGACTGAGGCCCGTCGCGCCGATGCATCGGGCTTCGTCGCATTTTGTCGCCGTACCGTTCGCGCGAAAAGGCAGATAGGTGAGTCTGGACTGGTTCTCGCAAGTCAGCCCAAGAACAGTGGGGGCTTAGTTTCGCAATTCCGGTTCTTTTTGGCGAACTTTCGCGGTCAAAACGAAACCATGGACCCAAAGTCACGCACGTTCGAAAACGGGCCAAATTGGACAAAATGAATAAGAGTCCCATCCAAGAGACTTCACCGCAAAACTCCCGCTCTTGACTTTCTTCCTGTAAGCTGTCAATCCTAGTAGCTTTTACCCGCGACGCAATCCCACGCCCGCAGCGTGGTTTTCGACCGGGAATCTTTTCGGTGATCGGGGAGTTCATTGCGAGTACGGGTCTTCTACCACGACAAATGCTTTGACGGAGCTTCCTCCGCCGCGTTATTTTCCCGCTTCTACCGCGAGCGCATTCGCGAGGACGCCGACTTCGAGTTCACGGGCCTCGTTCATCGCGCCGGTGCGCTGTTCGATGAAAAGGAATTCGATGGCGAAGAGAACGCCATCGTCGATTTCAAATATTCCAGTTCGCCCAAAATTACCTGGTGGTTCGACCATCACGAGAGCGCCTTCCTCTCGCCCGCCGATGCTGAGCACTTCGAGCAGGACCAGAGCAACCGGAAGTTTTACGATCCCGATTTCAAGTCCTGCACCAGTTTCATCGCGATGATCGCGCAGCAGCGCTTTGGCTTCGATCCTTCATCCGTCGCTGATCTCGTACATTGGACCGACATTATTGACGGCGCCCTTTATCCTGACGCCAAGACTGCGGTTGAGATGAAAGCGCCGGCTATGAAATTAACGATGGTCATCGAGTCGGCGCCCGATCACGGCTTTGTCCCCAACCTGATTCCGCTGCTGGCCACGAAGTCTTTGGCCGAGATTCTCGAGGAACCATCTGTGGCCCCGCTTCTTCCGCCCTTGCTCAAGCGCCACGAACTCTCCATCGGGATTCTCGAACAGCGCACCGAGTGCAAGGACGGCACGATTTTCTTCGACGTCAGCGACCACGACCTCGAAGGCTACAACAAATTCATCCCATACTACCTGCATCCGGAATCGGTTTACAGCGTGGGCCTCAGCAAGAGCAGTTTCCGCGTGAAGGTTTCAGTGGGATCGAACCCTTGGGCCCCGCAAGAACCCGAAGTGAATCTGGCCCGCATCTGCGAGCGCTACGGCGGTGGCGGTCACGCCCGCGTGGGTGCAATTTCCTTCAACGTGAACCAGCACGCCGAGGCAACCAAAGCGTCGCAGGAAATCGTCGCCGAACTGCGCGCTGCAATCCACAAAAGCTAGCACCCTCGCCGCCCGCAGAAAACCGCAGGGAAAAGCAGCGCCACCTTCCGGCGGCCCACCGCCACTTCCGAACGCCACACACCCGAACGCCCACGTCCAGCCGCAGAATTGGCGAGGCGCTGTTCCATGAAGTGGGTTGTTTTAAGGTAACCTAACGCTTCGAGCGCTGCGATCAAGCACCTACAGACGGAATAGGGCTTCAGCCCCGGAATTGTGTTTCCGCTGCTACTGAACCGCCGTTCCGCTAGCCAGGCACGTCGCCGGATTGGCGTCGCTCGAGGACCGAATCTCGGCTGACTGATCTGCGCAAAGCGCCTTCCGTCCATAGCTATTCCCGGTTGGCGCAGCGATGAGCTGGAAATGGTTAGCTGGTGTTCCACCGCATCCCGATAGAGTGAACACAAATCCGTACCGTTTTCCGCTGGCCAGCCCGCTGTTGATGAGCATCGCCTGATGCTCATTTGGTTCGCCGCCGCCAAATCCGTCGAGATCAGACAGCGTGCAAGTGTATCCCAGGTTAGGGTAACTGCTGGCGTAAGTCAGTTCCGCGGTAAGGATCGCTCGCATCGATGCCAGCACCCTCGGGTCGTTGCCCGCGGGCTGCGCCGAGTTTTCGGTGTGCGCAGTGAGCGTGCCGCTCGCCCTCGTTTGCG
>DATNLB010000759.1:0-4035 GCA_035603095.1 Candidatus Acidiferrales bacterium | reverse complement strand
AACCTCCGCCAAGTTGAACGGCAAGCCACTCACCGCGGGGCTCGGATGGCTCGGCGGCTTCGGCGATCTAACGGTGACGAACCCCGCGCCCGTGGAAACAGTCCAGACGTACTACAGCGAGGGTGGCAAGATCACGAATTTCGCCCACAAGAAGCTGGAAGGACTCGATAAGTGGAGCCCAGGTCTTTGGCAGAGTGGAAAAGATTTTGTTGGCATTGAGGACCGTTACTTCACCGCCGCGTTTCTCCCTGCAAACGGCGCCGCGCCGGGCACGCTGGAGGCACGCTATTGGAAATCTTGGCGGACCGTGAAAGTAAATGGTCAAGACACGGCGGAGCCGGTGCCCCAAGTGTCCGCGGCGACCTCGGCGCAGCCGCTGGCCTTGCGCGTCTACGTCGGTCCGAAAGACTACGACGACTTGAAGAAGATGAATCCGCCGCTGCATGGGCTGATCAATTTCGGCTGGCTGGAATTCATCGCCGAGCCTCTTTTTCACGGGCTGAAGTGGCTGCACAACTACATCGCCAATTGGGGATGGGCCATCGTTCTCCTCACGCTAGTGATCAATATGCTCCTCTTTCCGTTGCGCATCTCGAGCTACAAGACAACCTTGAAAATGCAGCGCGTGGCACCGGAAATCAAAGCGATCCAGGAAAAATACAAGAAATACTCGATGCGTGATCCGCGCAAGGCGGAGATGAACAAGGAGGTCATGGCGGTCTACAGCCGCGAGGGCATCAACCCGATGGGCGGCTGCTTCCAGATGTTCCTGCAAATGCCGGTGTGGTTCGGCTTGAACACGGCTCTGCGTTATGCCATCGAGATGCGTCACGCGACTTGGCTGTGGATCACGGACCTCTCCTCGAAAGATCCCTACTACGTTCTTCCCGTGCTGATGGGCGCATCCATGTATCTCGTTTCGAAGATGACGCCGATGACGGCGACGGACCCGCAGCAGCAGGCCATGATGAAGATCATGCCTATCACCATGGCGGGCATTTTCATGATTTCGCCGATTTCGAGCGGCTTGGCGGTGTATATTCTCACCAGCAGCGTGGTCGGTATCGCCCAGCAGTGGTACCTGAACCGCACGCATCCGGTGCCCGCACCTGTAAAGATCGTGCGTGGGAAGAAGCCCTAAGAAAAAATTTCAGAGAGGCGGACGCGGCTCGCAACGTTCGAACGACCGATGGCTCAAGAACTCATCCGCGATGGGAAGCTGGACCGGCAAGCGGCGGCCGAGGCCTTGCGGCATTTTCTGGAGACTATGGTGCGTGTTTCCGCGCTCGAGTTGAAGGTAAACGTACACCCGGTTTCAACTGATGCAGAAGGCTCCGGAGGCGACGCGGAAGTGCTCGCCGATCTCGACGGCAAGGACAAAGAGATTCTCCTGGAGCGCGGCGCGGAACTTTTGAAAGCGTTCGAACACCTCGCCTTCAGGGCGCTGCGGCTGGAACCTGCTTACCATGAAAAGATTCACATCGATTGCGGCGGCTACCGCGCGCTGCGTTTTGAAGAATTGCGCATGACGGCGCGCGTTGCCGCTGAACGCGTGCAGGCTTCTCGCCAGCCATTCCGCCTGAATCCCATGTCCTCGCGCGAGCGCCGCATCGTGCATATGGCGTTGAAGGATATGAGCGGAGTTCGCACGGAAAGCGCCGGCGTCGGCGAAGACCGCCAGGTCGTCATCCACCCCGCGGACAACAAACCTTCCCGGTAGTTTCTCTTTGCGTCCAGAAGAATGACAGGCAAGAGTGCCTGTCCTACCTCGTGGCCCAGCCCTGCGACAGAACGTTGCCGTCGGTGCCGAAGCGAACGCGATACGTGAAAGACGGGGGACGGTCGCGGCGCGTTTGCACAAAACGTATGTCGGAAATCTCGACGACGGCTACGTCGCCTTCCTTGTGGAAGCGCGTCACGGGAAATCGCGAAAACCACAGAACCTTCTGTACCTCGGGCAGGTGTTTGGCAATCTCGATGTACGAATTCGGCGGCGCGTCGGGGTAATAGTGGTGCTCGAGCGCGAGCAATTCCTCATCGTTTACGGGCTTGTCGGCAAGGTCCATGCGCAGTTCGTAGACTCCTCGCGCCGTGCGAACCAGCCCGTCCCAATGCCAGAGCGATGGCGGGAGCGGTAACGCTCCGATCGAATCGACCTGCAAGTGGTCCACTTCAGCGAACTTCTGGATGTGCGAGAACGCTACATGGTGTGCATAGACCGTGCAGGCCACGTAGATCACGGACGCGGCAAGACCAGCGCGATTCCATGTGTCGTGCTGGATCTTCACGCCCCATCCGAAGCGGGCTGGCAGGAGGAAGAGCGCGGCAAAAATGACCACAGCGCTCAAGACCACTCGATCGGAAATCGGCGCGCCGACTATTGCACCAAGTCTGGCGATGAGAAACGGGGCTGGCATGAACACTAGCCACATTCCAACGGCCCGGCGCTTCACTTTTTCGGGATGGGCGTACACCCACGCGAGCAATTGCGGCACAAGAAAAATCGCGGTCAGCGTGAAATCCACGATGAAGATCAGGTCCCACGCGGGGCGCGACCATTGCAGCGGCGACCAGATCATCGTGCCAAACGAGGTGACCAGATCGAGCAGGATGTGACTCAATATGCCAACCGCGTAGATTGCGCTCAACGCCGCGAAGGAGGGCGCTTCCCATTTTCGCCATCTTGCGAACACGCGCGTCATCCCCACAAGGAGCAAGACCCACAAAGGAAGCATGACCACCGAGTGCGTAAGGCTGCGATGCCAGGTAACGATGAGCAGCTTATCGCTGGAAAAGAAATCCCGGAAGACATCGGAATCCGGAAATATGGCGCCGATCATCAAGGACCACGTGATGATGCGTCCGCGGTTCATCGGCTGCCCGGCGAACATATCCTCGCCGCGGAAGACGGCTTTTCCGATTAATGCGCCAGCGATGCCGTGTGTGATCGTGTCCATCGTTAGAGTCTATCCGATGCGCCCCGGACGCGGCATTCTAACGGACGAACAGAAGCGGATTTGTTTTGGCGATGACTTTGCCGATACCGCGGGCGGAAACGCCATGACGATCGAAGGCTGAGATGGCGGCCTCTGCGGATTCCGGCAAGATAGCCATCAGCAGGCCGCCGGAAGTTTGCGGGTCGAAGAGAAGATCACGGTATTCCTGCGGAATGCCGTCGGCGAAACGCACGCAATCGCCAATGAAATCGCGGTTATTCTTCAGGCCGCCGGGGAGAAATCCTTCGCGCGCAGCCTCCAGGGCTCCGGGAAGATAGCGAACGGTGGAATGATCGATCTCGAAGGACACGGCTTCGATTCCGCGGGCAGAATCACCAAGCGCCATCTCCCGAGCGTGGCCTAACAATCCGAATCCCGTAACGTCCGTCACCGCGTGAATCGGTTGCGTGGCTCCCGCTTTTTCTTGCAGTTCCTGCAACGCTTCGGAAGCCGCACGATTCAGTTGCGACATGGAAGCAATCGATGCTTCCAAGTTCCCCGCTGCCACGCGATCTTTCTTCAGTGCTGTCGAGAGCACGCCGGTTCCGATCGCTTTGGTTAGCAGCAGGATATCGCCCGCGCGTGCGCCGACATTTCGCCACACTCGCTGCGGATTGATGATGCCCGTCACTGCGTAGCCAAATTGAATATCGTCATTTCGAATCGAGTGGCCGCCGATGACGCTGCACTGTGCTTCCGTCATCTTCGAAAGGCCGCCGCGAATAATCTGCTCAAGGATCTCGGGATCCCCCTTGTCCGGGAAGCCCACAATCGATAGTGCGGAAACCGGTTTGCCTCCCATGGCGTAAACATCGCTCAGTGCATTCGCTGCTGCAATTTGTCCAAAGGTGTGAGGGTCATCGACGATTGGGGTAAAGAAGTCGACCGTCTGGACCAGCGCCATTTCAGGGCTGAGCAGATACACGCCGGCGTCGTCGTTGGTGTCAAAACCAACGAGCACGTTCGGATCAGTTGGCCGCGGCAAACGGCGCAAAATGGAATCCAGCAACCCTGGACTCAGCTTCGCCGCTCAACCCGC
>DATNLB010000399.1:0-9079 GCA_035603095.1 Candidatus Acidiferrales bacterium | reverse complement strand
GCAACAGTTTACGACTCGACGAGGCCCTTCTCGAGCATCTCCTCATCGCTGAGCCACAGATCAGGGATGTTGGCTGAGCCGAGTCGAAGAATATCTTGCAGCGCACCGCGTACTTCTCTCAAATGAAAATCCACGCCAATGCGCTCCAGCAATTCGATCAGCGCCTGCGCGCCTTCCGCCAGTGCCGGCTTGGGAAGCGTGCCAACGCGGTCCAGCCGGTGATAGGTCACGACGTAAATGGCGTTGGGGCCCGCGCCATGCCTCACGATGTGGAGGAATCCGCGGGTCTTGGGCTTTGCCGGGGCGAGCCGTGCTGCTGCTCCTGAGCCGGAGGGGAGGGCGCTCATCGTGTCTGTGGTCTCGTCTCTCCTTTGCGTCTCAGCTGCATCCGCTCGTGCTGCCGCAGTTTTCGCATTTGTAGCACGCGCCGTTCGGCACCATCAGCATGCCGCATTCGCTGCACGCAGGCGCGCCCTCGTGGGCGTTGCTCAGTTTTGGCGCGGACAACCCCATCTGCATGGCATCGAGCGCCGCTTTGTTCATCGGCGGAAGGGTTCCCGCCGGAGCGGAAGCAGCGGCATTCTCCCCCGGCGCCACGGCATTCAATTTCAAGTAGTCCGCGGAGATGAACCGTCCGCCCAGCCACCGCGCGATGTAGTCCAGCACCGAGGAGACAAACCGGATGTTCGCGTTCGCCGTGATCCCCGAAGGCTCGAAACGCGTGTTCAGCAGCTTGTCTACGAACACTTTCAGCGGCACGCCATACTGCAAGCCCAGCGAAACGGTCAGCGCCAGTCCGTCCATCACGCCGGAAAGCGTCGAGCCTTCCTTGGACATCTTGATGAAGATCTCGCCGGGCCGCCCATCGTCATACATGCCGACGGTGATGTACCCTTCGTGCCCGCCCACGCTGAACTTGTGCGTTATCGACGCGCGTTCCACGGGCATCTTCTCGCGCTGTTGTCGAGCAAACAGTTCACGCTGCATCGGTTCCAACACGGCTGCAGCGGCCTCCGCATGCTTTTCTTCCTTTTTCCCGCCGGCATTCAGCGGCTGCGAACGCTTGGAATTGTCCCGGTAGATGGCCACGGCTTTCAGCCCCACCTTCCACGACTCGATATACGCGTTCGAGATGTCTTCGACGGTCGATTCCTCGGGCATGTTGATGGTCTTCGAAATCGCGCCGGAAAGGAACGGCTGCGCCGCCGCCATCATCTTCACGTGCCCCGTCCAGGTGATCGAACGCCCGCCGCCCTGCGGCGCCAGCGAGCAATCGAACACCGGATAGTCGTCCATCTTCAGGTGTGGTGCGCCTTCAATCTTCCCGTTTTTGTCAATGTAGGAAACGACGTCGCTGGTCTGCTCCGGCGTGTAGCCCAGCTTCATCAGCGCCTGCGGCACGGTGTTGTTCACGATCTTGATCAATCCGCCGCCCACCAGCTTCTTGTACTTCACCAGCGCCAGGTCCGGCTCGATTCCCGTGGTGTCGCAGTCCATCATGAACCCGATGGTGCCGGTAGGCGCCAGCACGGTCACTTGCGAATTTTTATAGCCATACTTTTCGCCGTGCTTGAGCGCGGTGTCCCACGATTCCTGCGCGGCCAGGAACAATTCCGTCTGCACGTGCTCCGGCTTGATCCCGCGCATCGCCTCGCGGTGCATACGGATCACGTCCAGCATCGGTTCGCGGTTCACTTCGTAGCCCGGGAACGGCCCCATGCGCTCCGCAATTCTCGAGGATTGCGCGTACGCTTCGCCGCACATCAGCGCGGTGATCGCGCCGGCCATATCGCGCCCTTCTTCGGAGTCGTACGGCAGCGCCATGGACATCAGCAGTGCCCCGAGGTTGGCATAGCCCAATCCGAGCGGCCGGAAGTCATGCGAATTCTCCTCGATCTTGGGCGTCGGATAACTCGCATTGTCCACCAGGATTTCCTGCGCCGTGATCGTCACGTCTACGGCATGCTTGAACGCCGCAACGTCGAACTGCCCGCTGGCGTTGACGAACTTCATCAGATTCAGCGAAGCCAGGTTGCAGGCCGTGTCATCCAGGAACATGTATTCCGAGCAGGGATTGCTCGCGTTGATTCGCGCGGTGTTCTTCGCGGTGTGCCAGCGGTTGACCGTCGTGTCGTACTGCATCCCGGGATCGCCGCAGTGCCAGGTCGAATCCGAAATCTTCATCATCAAATCGCGCGCCCGCAGCTTTTCATTCGGCTGCCCGTCGATCACGTTCTTCGTCCACCAATCCTTGTCCTCGACCACCGCGCGCATGAAATCGTCCGACACGCGTACCGAGTGATTCGCGTTCTGGAAGAAAATCGAAGCGTACGCGTCGCCGTCGATCGAACTGTCGTAGCCCTGCTCGATCAGCACGTGCGCTTTGCGTTCCTCCTTCATCTTGCATTCGATGAACTCGACGATGTCCGGGTGATCGATATTCAGGATCACCATCTTCGCCGCGCGCCGCGTCTTTCCGCCGCTCTTGATCACACCGGCGAAAGCATCGAAGCCCTTCATAAAGCTCACCGGGCCGGACGCGATTCCGCCGCCCGACAGCGTTTCCTTGCTTCCGCGCAGCGTCGAAAAATTCGTTCCCGTGCCGGAGCCCCATTTGAAAAGCATCCCTTCGGTGCGCGTCAGCCCCATGATCGATTCCATGTTGTCGCTAACCGAATTGATGAAGCACGCCGAGCACTGCGGCTTCGGCTGCACGCCCACGTTGAACCACACCGGCGAATTGAAGGCCATCTTCTGCTCGACCAGCAGGTGGGTCAGCTCGTCGCGAAAGGCATCCCGCGACTCCGCATCCGCAAAATACCCGCACTCTCCGCCCCATCGCACGATGGTGTTCACCACGCGGCCGATCAGTTGCCGCACCGATCCTTCGCGCTGGGCCGTCCCGGGCTTTCCGTGGAAATACTTGCTGGTGACGATGTTTGTCGCCGTCTGCGACCAGCCCTTGGGCACTTCAACGTCTTCCTGGCGGAAGATCGTCACGCCCTTCTCGTTTCCAATCAACGCCGTGCGCTTCTCCCATTCGACCCCGTCGAAAGGAGACTTCTTCCCGTCGGTAAAGTACCGCTGGAAGCTCAGACCTTTTCCCGCGCCATGCCCCGGCTTCTCTGCAGCCGTGCCCGTGGCAAGGGATTTTCCGTCCAATGCGTGTTTCACCGTAGCCATCCGTCCCTCCGCGCTCCTGGGTCCCCACTCGCGCGGGGGGAACCCCCTTATTTTACTCCTCTGCGTCCCGCAGAGGTACCGTGCTTCGCTTCAGGGTCTGGTCTGAAGCTAGCGCCGCCTTGACTCCATCGGGTCGTGGAAGCGGGCAGCGAAAAAAAAGCCGACCGCGGTGCGGTCGCACTTAAATTCCAGCGCAAAACGCCAACGCCCTGCCGCTGGCCGGTGGTTCGCACTCAGCCTAACAGCAGGTGCTCCGCCTCAAATACGGGCGCGGGGCAGGTATTTCGCGCTCGATTTTTTCGTTTAGAAACTGGGCCGCTTCGTGGACTCCCACGGACCTCGGTGCATCCCCGACTCGGTCCGTCTGGCGCTTCCACGTCCCCCGAATCTGGAATCGCAGTATCAACGGATATAAATATCCTGTCAAGAGGAAAACGCAAAATGTCGTTGTCCTTTTCGTACTGTGTCTATTTGTAGTGGTGCTATTCCCACTCAACCGCTTCCCGTTCAACACTTTTCGCGTGGTTGCTTCTCACGCTACACTACTGCTATCCGTTTCAACATGAAACGCACGCTGCCATCCCTCGCCATCTTTTTTCTTTTTCCTCTTCCTCTTTTCGCGCAAACCGCTGCGCCGGCCTCCGCACCGCCCATCTTTCCGTCCGCTCTCGGACAGAAATTGCACCTCGCCGGAATTCCTAATGCTGGGAAAGTCACGGATGTCCTGTATCGCGGCGCACAACCCAAGGAAGTGGGCCTCTCGGAGCTGAAAATGCTGGGCATCACCACCATCGTGGATCTGCGCGGCGAGGACCGCGAAAAAGTCGCCTGGGAGCGCAAGCGCGCCGAATCGCTGGGCATGCGCTTCGTCCACATCCCTGTTAGTGGCTGGGCTCCCCCGACCGACGAACAGGTCGCCCAATTTCTCTCTCTTCTCCGCGACAATCCGGGACAGAAAATCTTCGTGCACTGCCGCTTCGGTGAAGATCGCACCAGCGTTTTCATCGCCGCTTATCGCATAGCATCTGAGAAATGGCCTGCTGAACAAGCCATAAGAGAAATGTATTTCTTCGGCTTCAACGGCTTATGGCACCCCTCCATGAAAGTATTTGTCCAAGATTTTCCTTTGCGGTTGAATTCTGCGCCCGGTCTCGCTTCACTCCGCGCTCCCCCCTCTCAACGCTGATCCGCCGCACCCGAGCTGACCTAAGTTGTGGATCCTAAGTTCTTTAGACTGAGTAATACCGGGCTGCCTTCTGTATACTCGCCGCGTAAACCATCCGCCGGCAGTAATCTGCGAATACGAAATAACCTGTCCCTAATGGGACATAAACTCACCGACGAAGTGTGCTATTCATCTGTCCGTGACAACGGTGCTCCACCAGGCTCAAGAGCAGGGTCTTTGAGGCCGCCATGACTCGCCGACGACAGAGGTCTTTTCAACCAGCAGTGTTTCTAGCAAGAATGGGGGCGAAAAGCCTCATCGCCGTATTTCGCGAGGGGCAGGCCATCTGTAAACAGGGCGACGCTGGCAAGGAAGTGTTCTATATCGAGAAAGGGCAAGTGAAAGTCACGGTTAAGTCCAAGCGGGGTAAGCAGACGGTTCTCGCGATTCTCAATGGTGGAAACTACCTGGGTGCGGGATGCATGACGGGTCAAGCTTTCCTCACCGCGACCGCCACGGCCATTACCGGATGTAAGATACTGGTGATCGAAAAGAAGGAGATGAAGCGCGCTCTCCACAATGGCCATGAGTTCTCAGACCATTTCATCGCCTGCTTGCTCGGACGGAATATCCGGATCGAAGAGGACCTGATCGATCAACACTTAAGTTCCTGCGAGCAACGGCTGGCTCGTGCTCTGTTGTTGATCGCCCGTTACGACAAGATACGCAAGCCAGTTGCGGTCATCCCGAAAATCAATCATGGGACACTCGGGGGATTGATTGGCTCAACCCGCAGCCGCGTCTGCTACTTCATGAATAAGTTCAAGAAGCTCGGGTACATCGAGTATGGGGAGAGATTGCGAGTTCACAATTCTTCACTCAGAGGCGTTTTGAAAGACTCCATATTTTCCGAACTGCGTGTTGCTCGACCCTGCTGAATGAGCCTTTGCCCAATTGGTGGCCTGGCCCGCGTCGTTAGGCAAGGCTTCAAATCTGCTGTCCAATATTAGACACCTCAAGTCTCAACTTCTTGCGTCACAGGACGCCTCCGCCCGCTTTTTAAGCATGTTCTAGCCTGAAGATACTGTTCTCTTTTACACAGGGTTGGGCCTATACTCCAGCCATGCCACGCAAGCTGGTATGGATTGAGAAACAGAACTTTCAGGGTTTCGGCTGCTCCGAGTGCAACTGGATGTTTAAGCCTTCTAGTGCGCTCCTGGACGAATCACTGGATCGAATGAAGGAGAAGTACGAAGCCCAGCGCGACAAAGAGTTTGCTGCGCACGTTTGTGTCAAGCGCCCGGGATCCGCGCGGCCAAAGACGGAATAGGCCGCAGCGGTCATTTAGGACCTTCGAGGGACAAGCTACGAACATGCGAGACGAAGAGTGGATCAAAACACTTGAAGACGGCAGAAGAGTGAAATTCATCTACCAAGAACTGGCGGAAGACGGGGCGTTTCTCACCGCACAGCTTGAAGGAAATGAAGTCGTCTATTCGGTCGTATTGACCAAAGCAGGAAACCCGTTGAGCCGCGAGGATGTTGAAAGTCATTTCAAGGGCGAGCTTTCAAAGAAATAGTGATACTCAATTTGCGTCACTACCGGCGAAGCAATGGGAATTCTTCCAGATCACTGCCGGTAACAGGCTTTACCACCACGGACTTCGCTTTGTTGGTGGGAAGGGGATTTATCGATGTCCGAGCCACGGGGAATTCTTTTCATCTCAATCGCTTCGGCCGCGGTAAGCTTCCGGTCTACGTGTGCTTGTGAGCGCGGGGCACCTGAATGCAGCAAACAGCGCTTCCCAGAAGCTACCCTACAGGTAGGACAGGGGACGGATAGGAACATTTCTGGCGCCAAGTCTCTTATTCTCATGGCCACAGAGTGCAATGAAAGATTCTGGAAAACTGTTCCATTTTGAACAGTATGCCTGTCGGCCATCGGAAATTGTCACTCCTACCGCACGACCGTTGGTTAGGGGGCTTCCCACCAAGGAATGTACCCAATGCCTTGAGAATTATAGGGGGATGCCCCAACACGAAGGCTCTTATTCCCGATTAAACACTGAAAACTAAGAACTTAGAACCTCTTCTCTAGTAGTACTTCCGTACCCTTCTCAACAGGACGCTTGCTTCATTTAATAGAACATCCCATTCCTCCATCATTCTATCGACGAGGATTCATCGAGTCTGAGGGAGCGAACTTCTTGCAAGTTGGACGCTACGAAATTCTCGAAATCATCGGCACCGGCGCCAACGGCCGCGTGGCGCGCGCCCACGATTCCATGATCGGCCGCGCCGTCGCCATCAAGCTCTTCCCCAGGGAACTGGCCACCGGCGCGGCCCGCCAGCGGTTCCTTCAGGAAGCGCGCGTCGTCGGCCAGCTCTCCCATCCTTCGATCATCACGCTCCACGATATGGGCATCGACGAAGCCACGCAAACGCCCTATCTGGTCATGGAGTTTCTGGAAGGTCAGCCCCTCGATCGCATTTTGGATAAGGGCAGCATTCCGTTTTCCAGGGCCTCCGCGTGGGCCGCGGAAGTGGCTTGCGCGCTGGGTGCGGCGCACCGCAAGGGCGTGATCCACGGCGACGTCAAGCCCGCGAATGTGCTCATCACCGATGATGGCCGCGTAAAGCTGATGGATTTCGGCATGGCGCGGCTAGCCAGCCGCGATTCAGCCGCCACACCGCTCGTCGGTACACCCGCCTACTGGTGCCCCGAGCAAATCATGGGTAGACCCCAGGACGCGCGCTCCGATATTTTTTCCCTGGGCGTCGTTCTCTACGAAATGGTGACGGGCAAACGGCCATTCGACGCCGATTCCCTGCAGGGCATTTGCGGCCGGGTCCTCTCTTCGACGCCGCTGCCGCCTTCGCATGCGAATCCTTCGCTGCCTGCAGGGTTTGATGGAGTCGTCGCCCGCTGTTTAGCAAAAGATCCGTCCGCCCGTTACGCCACTACCGAAGGTCTTGCCGAAGCACTTTATCCGCTGGCGCGCCGCAAAGTCACTCCGCAAGCGCCGCCGCAAACCAACGGCAACGGTCTGCGTGATCGCGCTGCGCGTCTACTGCGCTCTGCATGATGATTACACTGCAAAAGGAGCGGTACGAAAGTCTCGGACATCTCGGTTCGGGCGCCACGAGTCGCGTCGAAAAAGCGCGGGACAACGTCATTGGCCGCATCGTCGCGCGCAAAACCTTCTTGAACGGCTTCGGCGAAGACGTCAAGCAGCAGTTCCTTCGCGAAGCCCAGATCATTGGCCAGCTTTCCGATCCTTGCATCGTCCAGCTGTACGACGTCGGAATCGATGAGCAGGGTACTCCCTTCCTGGTGATGGAGTACGTCGCCGGCAAAACGCTTGAAGATCATCTCGGTCCGTCCACCCTGACAACCCAGCGTGCCTGCGCCTGGGCTGCCGATCTGGCCGGGGCTCTGGCGCTAGCCCATCGCGCCGGGATCATTCACGGCGACGTCAAACCCGGCAACATCCTCGTGACGGCGGAAAACAAAGTGAAACTTGGCGACTTCGGTATCGCCCGCTTTGCATCGCAGATTTCCGGCTCCGGCCTGCTGATGGGTACCCCCGCGTACTTGGCGCCCGAACAGATTCAGGGTGAGCCTCCAGATCCGCGCTCGGATCAGTTTGCTCTCGGAATTGTTCTCTATCAGATGTTGACAGGTTTAAAACCCTTCGATGGCACTTCTCTCGGGGCCGTCTGCGCCCAGATTCTGAATGCCGACCCTGTGCCTCCCTCGCGGCACAATCCAGCGGTGCCGCAAGCGCTCGACCTCATCATCGCGCGGTGCCTGGCAAAAAACCCCAAAGATCGTTTTGCTTCCTGCGACGAACTCGCTTCCGCTCTTTATCCTCTAGCGCGTTCGCGCCCTCCATCCGCGGCGCCCAAGACCAAGCAGCCATTTTGGTGGTCGCAGCCGGTCGGACAGCGCGACGTTTGGATCACCGCTGCTGCCTGTTTGCTTCTCGCTGCCTCCGTTCAGGTCTCCCGTCCCTTCCGCGCTCGCTTCGTCGTTCCCCCTGCTCCTTCAATGCATTTTTCTCCACCGCGAGTGCCCTCGGAAGCCTTCGCCCACACATTGCTAACTGGAATCGAAGCCCCGCAGCCAGGCATCGAAGTTAAGCCCCTTCCTCAAGTGGCGCAAAAACGCCCGAACCGGAGTGTCGTTCGCCTGGCGAAGCTTGCGGCCCCTGCAGCGAAGGAACCCAGCGATTCACGAGACTCCCGAGGGAATTCGTCTCCTAATTTCATTGCCTCTCCGTCTCTTGTGTCTGAATCCTCCGCCCAGACTGCTCCTGCCCCCAACCTTCACATCGAAATTATTTCGACTGTCAACGAAGGCACGCTGGCCATCTTTGCGGATCGCGAATTACTTTTCACCACAAACTTGGTGAGCACCAAGCCGGGCGAACCGATCCATTTCGAGCACCCGCTTCCGGCAGGACCGCATCAATTCCGCGTGGCCCTGTACAAACCGGATAAGAGTCTCCGCCTGGAAAAGGAAGGTCTGGCGGAAATTCGTTCTGACCTGGCAAATGCGCTGGCCGTCCATGTAAATCGCCATTCCAGGCTGCTTGTCCGCCGCGAGTTGGCCCTGGATGTTACTTGGCCCGCGGCATCCATGCCGGCTTCCGAACGCGCCGCCGCAACTGCAAAAGCTTCTGCTCTGATGAAGTAATTTCGATTTGAAAATGCTTGGGATTGGATAAG
>DATNLB010000003.1:0-2782 GCA_035603095.1 Candidatus Acidiferrales bacterium | reverse complement strand
GAAAATGATGAAGTGTGGAAGTCCCACATCCTTGATGCCTAAGGACTACGTTTCCTTTCCGTGGTCGGTATTTGCTGCACCGCATATGTCGCAGTTTGGCCCTTAACGACGGATCGCATTTTCATGGCCGACGGTCGCTTTGTGAGATGTGGCGCGGCGGCTGTAGGTTGAGCATATCTGTTTCCGCCTCTTTCGTCTGGCGGTGCCTTAGTGGTTCAGCCCTGACTCCGTTTCCACATCCCGCTCATCGGTAGGGTCGAGGACTGGCGCGCCGGTTTAGGTCGAAGTTTGTATTCCCCGTTGTCTCGCCCTTTCGTCTGCGAGTGTCACACCATCTCGACCGTGCCACGTTTCCAGCCCCCGCCTCGTCGAACGCAGCATGCAGATTTCCCGCACTGCGCTCTCCTGTTTGCTTCACCCCAAGACTTATGGGACCTATCTTGCTGGGGCGACTTTCGGCAGCGGTCGGCGAACCCGGTAGCCGTTGAACAGCCGCAAGGATTCGTACAGCCACTGCCTACTCCATCGCGTCCAACCGAAGCCCTTTCGTTTCCGAGCGCGCAGCATGTGGCGCCGAACCTTCTTTTCCACCCAGTCTTTGATGAAGCTGAAGCACTCGCTGGAATGCCCCACCGCAAAGTAGTTCACCCAACCGCGTAGTATCGGGTTGATCAACTGCACGACCCGATCCACTGGCTGCGATTGGTGGCGGCGAAACACATCCTTGAGCTTCCGCTGTAGCGCCGTTCGCCTCTTGAGCTGCGGCGTATAATTGGCACGCCATGCCCCTCGACGACTGCGTATGCGGCGAAAGTCGAATCCCAGAAAGCCGAAGCTTCCGCTCCGACCGAGGTCTACGATTCGACTTTTCTCTTCATTGATCTCGACTTGTAGATCGGCCAACTCCTCCCGGAGCCGTTTCTCTACCGCCGCCATCAGCCAGTCATGTCGCGGGTAGGCGTCGATCAAGATCACCAGATCATCTGCAAACCGCGCATACTCGATGTAGGTGTACTTGCCGAAGCGCGTGGTCTCTTTCGCCCGCTCCAGCATGCCATCAACCTCGGTGAGGTAGAGATTGCTGAGCAATGGAGAGATGACCCCGCCTTGCGGAACGCCACGTTGACCGTTGGCTTTGAGCATGATCTTCAGCAAGCGCATCACGTCTGCATCATCCACCCGTCGTGCCACCTTGGCCAACAGACGATCATGTCGAACGTTGTCAAAATAGCTGCGCAGGTCGATGTCTATGACGCGTGTCTTGTGCTGAACAATCGCTCGGGCTACCCGGTCGACCGCTTCATGAGCTGTCCGCTTGGGACGATATCCAAACGATCCCGGTTGGAAGTCTGCCTCGAAGATCGGCTCCAACACGAGCTTGAGCGCACCTTGCACCACTCGATCTCGGATCGCAGGAATCGAAAGGACGCGGACCTTGCCCCCGTCCTTTGGTATCTCCTGCCGCCGGGCCGGGAGCGGCATATAGGTGTGCTGAACAAGTTCGTCCCGTATCCGTTCGAGAAAACCCTCTACGCCTTGCGCTTCGATGGCCGCGAAGGTCACCCCGTCACTTCCCGGAGCCCCATCGTTGTTTTGAGCCAGCGCATATGCCTCGCGTAGCGTTTCCATCTTGCAGACATGGACGTACATTCCCCAGAAACGCCAGGTCGTGTCAGCCTTCGCCTTGACGTATATTCTCCGCCTCAGGTCCTGCAAATTCACGGACGCCTTTGTCATCTCGTCCTTGCCTTCCTGACGGCCAGAGAGGCTACAAACAGCAGGGCCCCTTTGCTCCACGGACATTGCTCCGCTTCGTCGCTCATACGGACCCATCCGCCACCCTCTCGCCTTCGATCGATTTCCCGGTTGAGCCGGTTATACGATCTACCCTGCTCCGGTGATTTCTCGCCGGGGCGAGGTGGGCTTCTCCAGTTGCTTGGCGTGTCCTTGCCACCGTGCTGTCGCTTCCACCCCGCCGAGGCAAAGGTGCCGCATCGGTCAGATTTCGGCGCCCCATGCTGCCTTCGCCCTACGGTTGCGGGCTCGGCCCTCGGTTTCACTCATTTTCGAGGCCACATTCGCGTTCACTGTTGTTACGGCCCGGTGGCTCGTGATCTCCCCGAGGAAGACCTTGTCGATAGGCTTCAGAGTCTCGGTTTCCCTCCACCCTGCTATCCAAACTACGGGGCTCCTGACTCTTGCCCCGGCAGGTTTATCTCCTGCTGAACACACCAGCCTTCGCTGGACACACAACCGAGCGTGAGACTCTCGCCTCACTCGGCTCCCATCAGGCAAACATGCCGACCATACGGCTTGTCTGTCGCACGCATCGACATCCTCCTGTTTCCAGTTGCTTCGGGCATGCGACCGCCTGACCCGACTCCTTCGCTCCAGCTCCATTACGAGCCTTCCTCGCTAGTACGAGTCGGTCCGCCCCCGTGCTCCGCATCGGTACGCTCGCCTCGCGGTTTTCGCCGCCTGGGCTTCTCCCTTCGCATCAGAGCGACTGGTTCCTGCAGTTCCGCGCAACAGCCTGCATCCGCTTCACGCCGCCTCTACGCCGGTCGCCATCCGCTCAGTCATCAGGCACCCCGCGGACTGTTCCCAGGTGGGCTTTACGCTCCTGGTTTCGACGACACTTGTCTTCTTAACGACGCGTCTTCGAAGGGTTCACTTTCGTTCGTCTCTCGAATGCTCACCTGCACGAGTTTGTTCTCGCGCTTTTCCTCCACCATGGCTCTTTACCACAGTAGCTGGAAGGCGGTTTGAGCCCTGCTCGTGA
>DATNLB010000505.1:0-3555 GCA_035603095.1 Candidatus Acidiferrales bacterium | reverse complement strand
GGTCGTTTCGATCGCCAAGAAATATACCAACCGCGGATTGCAGTTTCTCGACCTGATTCAGGAAGGCAGCATCGGCCTGATGAAGGCGGTGGACAAGTTCGAGTGGCGCCGCGGCTACAAGTTCTCGACGTATGCGACGTGGTGGATTCGACAGGCCATCACCCGCGCGATCGCCGATCAGGCGCGCACCATCCGTATTCCGGTGCACATAATCGAGACGATCAACAAGCTGGTGCGGACCAGCCGTCAGCTGGTGCAGGAACTTGGCCGCGAGCCGACCAGCGAGGAAATCGCCAAGCGCATGGACATTCCGGTGTCCAAGGTGCGCAAGATTTTGAAGATCGCGCAGGAGCCGATTTCGCTCGAAACGCCGATCGGCGAAGAGGAAGACTCTCACCTGGGCGACTTCATAGAAGACAAGGCCGTGGTTTCGCCGTCCGATGCGGTCATCAATTTGAATTTGAAGGAACAGACTTCTTCCGTGCTGAAGACGCTGACGCCGCGCGAAGAAAAAGTCATCAAGATGCGCTTTGGCCTGGACGACGGCAGCGAGCACACGCTCGAAGAAGTCGGCCAGTCGTTCGCGGTCACGCGCGAACGCATTCGCCAGATCGAAGCGAAAGCGCTGCGCAAACTGCGCCACCCTTCGCGCTCGCGCAAACTGCGCGCGTTCCTCGAAGGCCCTTCGCGCGATTACCTGTAGAAACGACTGAACGTCTCTGAGCGAACACGCCTCCCGCTGTACAGGAGGCGTTTTTATTTGTCGTGGAATTCTGAAATGACCTCGATCAGCCCTACAATGTTCTGGTTGAACTCGGCTTGTTTCTCCGCCGGTATCCAATATTCGAGGTGGAGTGACCCTCCTACTTTTTGCACTGTAAATTGCGATAGATACTCTCTCTTAACTGCAAATCGTGTGACATATCCTGCCTTTGATTGTGAATTCTTCGCGTTCCAGTCGCGAGCGATTTGAGTCGCATACTCCTCGTTGAGAACCGGATAGAAAATGGGCTGGCCGGGAAGACGAGGCGGAAAGGCACGATATCCTGACTCAACGATAAGACGCAGTTCGGTCTCACCGACGGGCCGGAACAGAACCGTGGTTTCTTCCATGTCCAGACCTTGCAGATTCTGATTACGCCGGAAGTTCCACGTACGCGGAATATGTGTGTAGTTCGGGGACCGCTTGTCCTTCCTCGCGCAGTCCGTCGAGGTGGAACGCAATTGCCTCTCTCATGTTATGTTCCACTTCTTCACGGGTCCGGCCAGTCGAAACACATCCTGGGAGATCTGGAGAGTAGGCAGAAAAGCCCGTCTCTGTCGGCTCGATCACAATCAGGTATTTTTTCATGGCTTCAATCCTGCTTGTTTCAAAATATTATTCAATGTTCCCGGAGCCAAGTCGTCGCCCGGCTTTCCGGGCACGGTTACCAGACCTAGTTTAACAGGATGTTTGTACTGACATGTTTGTACTGACATGTTTGTACTGACGGTGACTTCCACGCGTTCTAACCAGCACCCAGCCATCCTGTTCCAGCATGCGAAGGACGTCTCGGACTTTCACCAGCTCAAACTATTATCTCCGCAGAGTCGCGTCAACCTCTGGCATTTTGTTCCGGCACGCGGCCAAAGCGTTTGAATATGCGAACGGTTCCCAGGATGGCGAACGCCAGAAAACCGGCGAGGACGAACCACATGGGGGTGGCGTCGGGCAGGCGGCCGGGATGGAGATTGGCCTGGATCGCGAAATTGATCGTGAGGAGAATAACCGCGAAGAGGGCGCAGCCGAACCAGGCGAAATAGCCGGTCAAGAAATCCATCGTCTCGACGCGCCGTTCGGGCGCCAGCCAGTAGTGCTTGTTTGGGAGATTGATATACTCCGGCGGCAGCAGCGTGATGAGACGTGGGATACCGAATCCGATCACTGCGGCTAGAATGCTGACGGCGATTAGCACGCTAAAAAACGCCGATTTGGTTTGCCAGCCGTTCGGCATGCCGCCCGCGTTAAAGTGCGAAGCCATAACATCCGGCAGATGCGCGTAGCAGGACGAAAAATAGATCGCCGCGCCAATGGCCAGGACAGCGAACACCAGCTTTGGGAGCCGCGTCTCTCGCATACTTGTTCCCTATGCCAGCGTAAGCCAGAGCTGAAAGCCGCACAAGATGCTACTGTCGGCAGTGTTCCGCTAGTCATATGCCCTGCGCAGGCTCTGCAGAGAAAGCGGATCACGGGCCGCGAATGCGGGTAAACTGAACAAGACCCAGACGGTAGCGTTGCGTACTAAAATAGAGACCAGGTTAATTCAAGTCATGAAAGTGAAGCAAGGAGTTGCCGCGATTACGCTGCTGGTGCTGCTAGGCGCGGCAGCGTATGAATTTTATCGCACCGGGCGGCCGTCCAGTGTGCCGGCGCCGAGCGCCAAGATGGCGTCCAGCAGGCAATCCCAGGGGCCGATCGTGGATCAGACGCCGTTGCTGACGGCGCAGCGGCTGGCGCAGATGCCGACCAGCGCGGAAGAAAAGCCGCTCGCTGAGGAAGCGCTGCGGCTTGCCGACCACCAGATGGACCTGGCCTATGCTGCAGCGGAGCGCGATGCAGAAGCCCACCCCCCGGCTTTGAGCGCCGAAGCGAAAGCGATCGAGGAGCGGCTGAAGAAATCCGAAGATGCCCTGGACGCCGACAATGATCTGGTGACTCGATTAACGGCTGAGGAAGCAAAGGCCACCGGAGCCAAAAAAGACGCACTGCACGATCAACTCGTCCTGGCCACCGCGCATCAAGAGGAGCATCAAGATGAAGTGGACGATGCCAAAGAGGATTTAGAAAGAGCGGGGGGCGACCCGAAGAGCCGTATCGAAGCGATGATGCAGGAGCACAAAGCGTCTTCGGCGGCCACCGACGCCTTGCACGTGACGGTGAGCGCGGCGACCGAAGAGCGTGGATTGATCCACCGGTTCGGCCAATGGCTGGGGCTCCACCAAAAGCAGCTCTTGTTATGGAAAGCGAAACAGGAAGCGGAATCGGCAGCGGCTGCGCTTTCCGCGAAACACAATGGACTCGAAGCGCAGATTGATGCGCGGAAAAAAAGCTCTGCGCCATCAGGCGGGCCGGCGGGCGCTAGTCAGGAAGCCGCAAGCGGCAGGAATCACGCGGCGCCAAGCCACGAAGAGTCCGCGGCGCTGATTAAGGCCGCCAAGCAGCGCGCGACAGACCAAAAGGCGCTGGCGTCCTTTGACAAGCAAATCGACGATCAGAAGCAACTGGCCGAGAATTACGGAAACTGGATTGCAGCGGTGGCGGCGAAGCAAAGAGCCGTGGTCCATGGCGCATTGAATGGGATCAGCTTCATACTCGGAATTCTGCTGATTGGGGTTTTCTTCGATAGCTGGCTCGAACGGCTGCTGGGCAAGACGTCGCTCGATCGCCGGCAAGTCGAAACCATGCGCACGCTGACTCGCGTGTCGGTGCAGATCTTCGCGGTGCTTTTCATTTTGCTGGTCATATTCGGGCCCCCGAGCCAGCTGGGAACGATTCTGGGCCTTGCAGGCGCGGGC
>DATNLB010000006.1:0-8182 GCA_035603095.1 Candidatus Acidiferrales bacterium | reverse complement strand
GTTATGGAATCGCCAGCCTTCAGATGGTGCTTGTAAGTGAAAGCCTCGCTGACGATGACGACATTCGAATCGCGCAGTTCGGCGAGGACTTGTTCCTTGGGACGTCCGGAGAAAAAATCGGAATTGTGATAGGAGCGCAGGACATTCAGGTCCGCGGAAGCGAGCGTAGCGGGCATGCCTTCAAAGCTGATTTCATAAGCGCGCAAGCGCTCGATGGCCGCGACGCCCGGCAGTTTCGCAATCTCTTCCGTCAAGCCGGGAGAAATGGTCGGATGGCGATCTGCGGCTGCGGAACCAGCGGGGCGGAGATAGAGATCGGCAGGCAATTGATCGCTCATCCAGAGCATGACTGTCTGGCGGAAGCTCCCGACCATGATGCCGACGGCCGTCATCATGGCGATGGCGGTCGAAAGTGCGCCGACGAGAACAGAGGTTCGGCGCAAGGAGGCCGCGAGGCTTCGCGAGGCGAGCATCGCTTCCACGCCGAGAAGCTTACCAAGAAGTTTGGAAGCAAACGAAGTCAGAGCGTCAACGAATGCGGGCATCGCCAGCGCCGATGCTGCCACCAACAGGATCGCAGCGAGATAGCCAAGAAACGGCTTACCAGCCACAGCGGGAGCACGGGAGGCCGCGGCTGCCGCCAAGCCAAGCACTAGAGCCAGCCACAAATCGCGGGTCTTGTGCACGTGCACGTCGTATTCGCGCCTACCCCGCGCCATGGCCTCGACAGGAGAGACCATTGAGGCTTCGTGTGCAGGCGAATAGGCGGACAAGACGGCAACCCCAACGCCAATCGCCAGCGCCAAGAAAATGGAAGTGACATCCAGTTCGATAGGCCCGGGCCTGCTGCTGACGTAAAGAGATTCGACTGTTGCGGACATCAACCTCACAGCGCCGGTGGCCATGAAACGGCCAAGCGGAAGGCCGATGAGAGCGCCTGCAAGGCCGAAGCAAGCCGCTTCACCGACAAACGCAGCGAGAATAGCGGCGCGGCCGGCGCCAAGAGCGCGGACAATGCCGATGTCCGGGCGACGGCGGACGACCGAGACAGAGATCGCGTTGTAGATGAGAAATGCACCGACAACCAGAGAGATGTAACTGAGCAAACGTAAATTCCAACGGAACGCTGCGAGCATGCGGCGATTCTCGTTCGTGCCGGCGCCCTGCGGACGTACGTCAACTCCTGCTGGAAGAACGGCGCGGAAACGCCGGGTCCATTCCTCGAGACTGGGCGTCCGCGGAACCTTCAGGAGAATGCGGTCGACGCGTCCGTAGCGCGTGCAAGCGAACTGCGCGGCGGCAATATCCATGACGATGGCGGATTCGTTGCCATTCGAATCCGGGTAGACGCCGCGCACCGTGTATTCGCGCACCCGATCATTGATGAGGAGCTGAAGGCGATCGCCTGGTTTAGGCCCGAGGCTGGCCCCCACCCAGATGGCGTCGCTATCGCCAAGGTGCTCGAAAGTTTCCATGGAAGCCCTCTGCGGCTGGGACAGGTTGGTACCGGCGGCTGGTTTTTCTTCGAAAACGCCGGCTTCGGCGACGAGATCCAGGCCAATCAGCGGAAGTGATTTCTTGGTATCGGCGATAACCGCGAAGTCCTCGAGGCGCGGGGAGATGCGAATCGGGTATGGCAAGGAGGCGAGCGTTGCCACCACATCTTCCGGCACGCCACCGGAGGCAATGATTTCCAAATCATTGTCACCAGCGAGAGTTTCCATGGAGGAACGGAAGGAACCGGTGGCGGCGTTGCCTGCGAGGTCGATGGCCAGGACGACGGCGACACCCAAAGCGACCGCAAGGACAATCAGTCCGGCGCGCAGGGGCTCGCGAAAGAGCGGGCGAACCATCAACCTGTAAAAAAGGAGCAGATGTGGCATTTTTAGCGCCGGATCATCTCTTCGATTTTACCGTCGCGCAGCCGGACCAGGGTATCCGCGAGGGCGGCGGCTTCGATGCTGTGAGTCGCGATGATGGTGGCGGTGTGCTGTTCGCGGGTCAGGCGTTGGAGCAATTCGAGGATAACGTTTCCGGTGGTGGTGTCGAGATTTCCGGTCGGCTCGTCGGCAAGAAGAAGGCGCGGGGAATGGATCAGCGCACGGGCAATCGCAACCCGCTGCATCTGGCCTCCGGAAAGCTGGTGAGGAAAGCGATCGCCAAGGCCATCGAGCTCGACCCATGCGAGGCGCTGGCGTGCCGCTTCGCGTGCGCCCGGTTTTCCCGCCAGAAGGAGGGGCAATTCCACGTTTTCGAAAGCCGTGAGGGTGTGAAGCAATTGAAAGGATTGAAATATGAAGCCGACTTTTTCTCGCCGCAGCGATGTGAGACTCGCATCGTTCAACGAGGAAGTGGAAACGCCATCCAGCAGGACGTGACCGGAGGTGGGGAAATCCATCGCACCGGCGAGATGGAGCAGCGTTGATTTGCCGCACCCGCTGCGCCCCACCAAGGCGACAAATTCACCGGTTTCCACGCGGAGGGAAAGACCATGGAGAGCTCGAACGGGCTGGCCGTCGGTCAAATAGTCTTTCGAAACGTCCTGCAACGACAATATGGACATGTGGATTGGCGAGCCGGCAATATTCGTCGATGCGAGAATACTGCGCAACTCACCTATTCCCTGTTGCGTCCGATCCTCCGCGAACCGGACGGGCCCGGCACGCTTTGCTCAGGATTTGAGAGAGGCAAGGGCCTCTTCAATCGCGGAGGTCACCTGCGGCGAATCCGGAGTGATTTCGGGTTCGAAGCGAGTGATGACGCGGCCGTCCGGCCCGATGAGGAACTTGGTGAAATTCCACTTAATCTCGCCGCCGGATTGCGGGTTCGAGGATTTATCGGTCAGGAACTGGTAGAGCGGTGTTATGTCGTCGCCCTTGACGGAAACCTTGGCCATCATAGGAAAGGTGACGTGATATTTGGAGGAGCAGAACGTTTTGATTTCCTGATTCGAACCCGGCTCCTGGGCGCCAAAGTTATTCGCGGGGATGCCCACGATGACGAAACCCCGGTCTTTGTACTTTTCATAGGTGGACTCCAGCGCGGAGTATTGCGGAGTGAAGCCGCACTTGCTGGCGACGTTGACGAGCAGCGCGACTTTGCCTTTGTAGGCCGCCAGTGGCGCGGGCTGTCCATCAATGGAATTCAAAGTGAAGTCATGGACCGTCTTTTCGGCAGCCACGAGCGTGGCGGCGCAGAAAAGCATGCAAAACAGTAGTTTCATTTTTCCCCCTATCCTTTTTTACCCTGTTCCGTGCCTCCAGGCAAATGGGAGCAACAATGAGACTGGCGTACTTCCGGAAAGTGGCCCGCACGGCTCACCTTTCCAGGGCCCCGGAAAAAGGGCCGGGGCGCGGGGGAAATATGCGAAGCGGCGATCCTGGCTGGTGGAAACTCAAACGGGCATTGAGACTGGAATAAGCCTGTTATAGACTTCGCAATCGCCATCCATTACGACGCATACGTCAGGGGCATTGCCGAAGGGATAGAGCAATAGCGTTGCAGCAGGGACAGCCGAGAATTCTTTGTACCTGTGGCTGAAGATTCCGTTGTGGCGGTAAGCCGGGGCTGGCTCAACGGCCGCGGCCCCAAGGAGGCCTGGATGCTCTTCGCATCTTCGGTTGCGGTTACCCACCGGACGCTCGAAACGGTCGATTTGGTCATCATCGGAATCTACTTCGCCATCGTGTTCGGGATCGGTTTCTATTTTTCGCGAAAGGAACGGACTTCCGAAGATTACTTCCTGGCTAGCCGCAATATCGGATGGTTCGCGATCGGCGCGTCGCTTTTCGTCTCCAACATTTCGACGGAGCATTTCATCGGGCTGGCGGGATCGGGGGCGACGTCGGGGCTGGCCGTTGGCCACTTCGAATGGCTGGCGTGCCTGATGTTGCTCCTGCTCGGGTGGGTGTTCGTGCCGTTCTACCTGCGTTCGAATGTTTTCACCATGCCGGAATTCCTGGAACGGCGCTTCAATCGCAATTGCGCGACCTATCTCGCGAGCATCTCCGTCATCGCCTACATCTTTACGAAGATTTCGGTGCATCTGTACGCGGCTGCCATCGTGCTGGAGCGCGTGGTGGGCTGGAGCCCGTTGACCGCCGCGGTCATCCTGGTTGTGGCGACGGGAATCTATACCATCGCGGGGGGGCTCGCCGCGGTGATCTACACCGATCTTGTCCAGACCTTGATCCTGCTCGCCGGCGCCATCGCGCTGACCATCATTGGCCTCGACAAAGTGGGCGGGTTTGCAGGTTTGCGCGCGGCGGTCCCCACGGACTATTTCCACATGATCAAGCCGTCTACAGACGGCGATTTTCCGTGGACAGGTATTTTCTTTGGCGCCCCGATCCTGGGCATCTGGTACTGGTGTACGGACCAAGTGATCGTGCAGCGCGTTCTTTCGGCGAAAGACGAGGGCCACGCCAAGGCCGGCACCATCTTCGCGGGCTTCCTCAAGGTGCTGCCTGTGTTCGTACTCGTACTGCCGGGGCTGATCGCTTTCGCGCTCTACCCCCAACTGTTCCACGTTGTGGACGGAAAAGTCACAAACGGCGATATCGCCTATCCGACCATGATCGTAAACTTGCTTCCTCCCGGACTCGTCGGATTGATGATTGCCGCGCTTCTTGCGGCTCTGATGGGCGCAATGAGCTCGGTCTTCAATTCCGCCTCGACGATGGTTACGCTCGATTTCTACAAGAAGTTTCGTCCGGCGGCCACTGAGTCGCAGCTCGTCTTTTTCGGGAGGGTAGCGACCGGAGTAATGGTCCTTCTGGGTCTTTTGTGGGTTCCGTATATTCACTATCTCAGCCCGCAGCTTTATATCTATCTGCAGAGCGTGCAGGCGTACATCAGCCCGCCGATTGCGGTGTGCTTCATTTTCGGGATTCTTTGGCCGCGCTTGAACGGACAAGGGGCCATCAGTTCGCTCCTGACGGGTTTTGTTCTAGGCACCGTGCGCTTCGTCTTTGAAGTGCTGGATAGGACCCGGCATTATGATTCCGGCGCCATCCGCTGGCTCGTGGACATGAACTTTTTGCACTACGCGATTTTAATGTTCGTGGTCTGCTCGCTGGTGTTGATCGGGGTCAGCATGATGTATCCCGCGCCCGAACGGAAAAAGATCGCGGGACTGACGTTCGCGACCGTCAGCGAGAAACTTGCGACTACTGACGTGAATACGCCGCATCTCCAGCGAGAGACGCGAACGGAACGTTTGTTCAACTTGGCGTTTACGGGAGTCCTGATCGCCACGGTGGTTTGCTTGTGGATCTATTTCCGCTAGGAGCGAATGATGGGCGCGGGTGCCATTCGAACGCTGAAACCCAACGTCACGCAGAAGGAAGCCGTCCGGGCTTTTTCCGCGCCGGGCTTTTCGGCGCTGTACTGGCGCATGCGCATCGGACCTTTGCAAAAGATCGCGGACGCTTACGTGCCCTTTTGGCTTTATCGCGTCCGTTACGAACTCGGCAGAACGCCCCACACGCGGTTGTTCGCCCTCGATGCCGTGGATGGCTCGCTCGACCTTTTTGAGTTTCCACGAATTCCCGAACAGCGCGAACTCGTTTCTGTGGATAGCCGCAACCGGATGGCGCCATCGCTCGCCGCGGAACGTGCCGAGGTAATTCTGCGAGAAAAGGTGCTGCGCATAATTTTTCAGCAAGGATTCTTCAAGCTTCGCGAGGCTCGGCTCGATATCGTGCGCGAGCCGGGCGAAATGTATCTTCCTTATTGGCTGGGTTTTTACGGCAGCACCGGATCGGTGCGCTGCCGCGTGCTGGATGCGGTGCGGCGCCGCATCGAAGGCGCAAAGGCGTCGGCGTTTTTCGAACAGTGGCTCGCCGCGTAAAGCGGCGGTGTGGCGCCGGATCGTTTCTAAAGCTGGATATACACCTGATCGTTCTTCGCTTTTCTTCGCTTCCCGGGAGGATGGACATGACTGGGCTTGCTCGACGCATCGGAATTGGGTTCCTTGCCTCCGCCCTCGGGAGTGGATTTGCGGCTGCGCAGGGCTGGCAACACCTTGGCAAGGTCCAGCGCCTTGAAAAGCTGAAAGATGGCATTGAGTTAACGGCCGGCCCGGCGAAAGTGCGCATCACGGTACTCCGCGATGGCGTGTTTCGCGTGCGCGTCGCCCCCAATGGTACTTTTCCCAAGGATTCTTCCTGGGCCGTGATTGAATCGCCCGAACCCCCGGGCTTCAAGATCGAGGAAAACCCGAAGGAAATTCGAATTACCGCTGGAAGCGTAGTCGCCACCGTTCAGCGGTCACCCCTGCTGATCAATTTCTCCGATGCTGCTGGAAATGTCCTTCTCGCCGACGAGCCGAGCCTGCCGATGGCCTGGAATGGGCAGCGGATTCACGCTTGGAAGAAAATGCCCCTCGACGAAAACTACTACGGACTGGGCGACAAAGCCGGACCCATGAATCGCCGGAATCGCGCCTTTACAAACTGGAACACCGATGAATTCGGCTGGCAGGAGTCCAGCGACCCTCTGTATAAGACCATTCCCTTCTTCATCGGGTTGCGCAAAGGCGTGGCATATGGCGTTTTCTTCGACAACACCTATCGAAGCATTTTTGATTTTGGCAAAGAGTCGCCGGATTTCTTCTCCTTCGGCGCTGAAGGCGGCGAGCTGAACTACTATTTTATTGCGGGCCCGGAGCCGAAAAAAATCATCGAAGAATACACCGCCATGACGGGACGCTCCCCGCTGCCTCCCCTCTGGACGCTGGGCTACCAGCAAAGCCGTTATTCGTACTATCCGGAATCGCGCGCGCGGGAGATCGTCAAAACGCTGCGCGAAAAGAAACTACCCGCCGATGCCATCTACTTCGACATCGATTATCAGCAGGGCAATGCCCCTTTCACGATCAACCGGGAATACTTCCCGACTTTCGAGAAAATGATTTCCGATTTTCGCGCCCAGGGCATGCACACGATTCTGATCACCGACTTGCACATCAAGAAAGATCCCAACCACGGTTACGCGCCTTACGATTCGGGAATCAAGAACGATGTGTTCGTGAAGAATCCCGATGGATCGGTTTATGTTGGCGTCGTTTGGCCCGGCGCAAGTGTGTTTCCTGATTTTACTTTGTCGCGTGCGCGCGACTGGTGGGGCGGGCTCTACAAAGACTTCGTCGGCATGGGGGCAGCGGGCTTCTGGAATGACATGAATGAACCGTCACTGTTCGAACGCGCTGATAAGACCATGCCGCTCGACACCGTCCACCGCCTCGACGATGGCACCACCCTCGACCATCGCGCCATCCACAATGTGTTCGGCATGCAAAACGTTCGAGCGACCTACGAGGGATTGCGCAAGTTGCAGTCCGAAGAACGGCCCTTCGTGCTCACGCGCGCCGCCTATTCCGGCGCCCAGCGGTATGCCGCCACGTGGACCGGCGATAACAGCAGCACGTGGAATCACCTGAAGATGAGCACGCCAATGCTCCTGAGCATGGGGATTTCGGGTTACCCGCTCGTCGGCGATGACATAGGAGGTTTTGCCGGCTCACCACCAGCAGATCTCTTGACCCGCTGGTTCGAGGTCGGCGCGTTGAATCCGATTTACCGCGACCACACCGCCAAAGGCACCGCGGACCAGGAACCGTGGGTGCATGGCCCGGAACACGAAGCGATTCGCCGGAAATTCATCGAGCTGCGCTATGAGCTGATGCCGTATCTGTATACCGGAATTGAAGAGGCGTCGCGCACGGGGCTTCCCTTGATGCGGCCCGTGTTTCTCGAATATCCGCAAGCGTCGGGTTTTTACGGAGACGACCGCGACTTTCTTTTCGGAAGGGATTTTTTTGTCGCGCCAGTGACCACGGAAATGGTGGATGCGGAAGAAATATCGTTGCCGCCTGGTGACTGGTATGACTTCTGGACAAACACCCGGCTGTCGAGCAAAGAAAGGTTTAGCTTGCGCCCGCGCCTCGACGAGATGCCGCTTTACGTGCGCGCCGGAGCTATTGTGCCGATGCAGCCACTGGTGCAGCACACCGGCGAAAAACCGAATGGGCCGCTCGAATTGCGTGTCTATCTTCCTTCCAGTGCGGCGAGCAATGATTGTCGGGGAGCGCTCTATCAGGATGACGGCCACACCTTCGCCTACCAGAAGGGTGAGATGCTGCGCGTCAACTATTCGTGTCAGGTTTCGAATAACTCCGTAA
>DATNLB010000202.1:0-17942 GCA_035603095.1 Candidatus Acidiferrales bacterium | reverse complement strand
TGCCTTGCAGCATTTGCAGTTGCTCAGGGTGAAGGAAGATTGCAAGCAGCTCGATGCGCTGGCCGATGAATACGCGAAGCGGTACGGTAAACGACCGGCGCGCATGAGCGAGATGGTCCAGGCCGGGCTGCTGCGCGGAATCCCCGGCGACCCTCTGGGTTTCGCTTACATTTTCGGCGAGGACGGAAAAGCAGAATTGAACCTGGATAGCCCGCTCCTCGAACAACAGTTGCTGCTCAATCGTTACAACTAAGCCCGGCCCGTAGATTCCATCCCTTTGCTCAAAAATCCGGATTGAAACTCAAAATTGAAAATGGCGGAGAGCCGTAAAAACAGCGGCGCGGCTGCTACGTTCCAACCGGCTAGCGGGCTCAATTATTCTGAGGTGCAGAGCAGCGTCATCTGAGGATCGATGACAATTTTGCGCGGAAGATTCGGCGCGACGAAGTGAAACGATGTTTCCGGCCCGGCCGCCACGACCGTGCCCAGTAGGGCGCTGTGCCCGGCACCGCCGGCATAGAGTGGAACGCTCGCGACGAACGAGCGCGGTACACCGGTCTGAAAAAGCTTCCCGCGAATCACATAGCCTTTTTCCGTGTGGTGGGCCGTGAATTCCACGCGATAGTGCGGAATTCCCGTCCCGCGCACCCACTCTTCGAAGAACCATTCCATAGAGCGCCCGCCTTCGAGGTCCATGCCGGGCGTCATGACCGCTTCCACTTCGTGCTGCAAGTCATCAGTGGAGAGTGCGCGGTAAGCGTACTTGGTCACCAGCGTTTGCAGGAGAGCGGTGAATCGCGCATCGGGATTCCTCGCACCGGGCTGGCGCAGCATTTCCCGCAACATGTGAATGATCCAGGAGCCCTTGCTGTAGATAATCTCCTCGTATGCGGTAGGGGACTTTGAGGAATTGAGGCGTGTGCCGAGGGTGAGCGCGCCGATGTCTCCCGCTGTTTCGGTGGCGTCCGGAGATTTCTCAACGAGCTGCTTGCGGTAGCGCGCCAGCCAGACGTGCAAGGTGTGGTCCGGGTTTTTCTTGGTGTCGGCGAAGAGCACAGCGAGATAATTTGCGATGGCTTCGTCAATCCACTGGTCGCGGTAGCTCGACCATGCGACGACGTTGCCCCACCATTGATGCGCGACTTCGTGATAAGGAACCAGCTCGGTGAAATGCTCCTGGCTGGCGGTGCTCAGCCCCGCGCGCTGCTGGGCCTCTGGAGGCAAGAAGGAATAGGTGGAAACGTAGAGCAGGCTGGGCCAGCCCTGCCCGAAGTTTCCAGGAATCGGCGAGACGTTCAGATTATGGAAAGGAAAGGGACCACTGAAAGTTTCGTAAAAACGGATTGAGGAATCGATCTCTTTGCCGAGTTGCTTGAGCGCGTCGGCCGGGCTGGGAGGGGGAGGAGGCGGCACGACGGCGCGCCCCGTCGAGGTAGAACCGAAGCGCGCTGGCGGGAAGAAGAGAACATCCGCGCCCGAAGCGGACAGGCGCTTCCGCAGATCTTCCTCGAGTTCACGATTGGCGTAGACATCGATGGAACGAGCCCCTGAGACGACGGAGGCTGAGGCGTATTCGCCAAGATTAAAGCCCGCAACGGTCATGGGCTTCTCCGCCTTCCAATGGCCGACACGGAATTCGCCTTCCTCGTGCTCTTCGAGTTTGGAGCCGGTGGCGATCAAGCGAAGCTTGCGCGGCCAGCGCAGAAGGATGTCATAGGAAGAAAATTCCGCGCTATCCCCAAGGTGCGGGTACCAGCTTTCTCTCGCGCCGACAAACAGTACGCCGTTTCCGGCGTCTTGTATGACGTTGCCCCGGTAATGAAAATGAAGCGTGAATTCCTCATGGCCCGCCGGAGTTTGCGGAAGGACAACATCTAGATAGTCGTTGCCGCGCGCGCTGCGCTCCTGCAGGTTCATGCCCTCATTTTGAAAAAAGGCCAGGGCTTCACCGTTCGCGCCGGTGATGCTGTCGATCGTCAGAGCCCGTGAAAGCTGGAAAGCGAGAACGCGTTCCGTTCCGGTTTCCGCGCGCAAACGCACGCTGGCGTTGGCATCCAGCGAGTTATTGGGAGAAATCGAGGCCTCAATGGAGTAGTGCAAAGCGCGGAAAGCCGCTGGAAGAACGGGTGAATCCGCAACTCGACGCGAAGTCCAGACATCGTAAAAAGTTTTCTCGGCGGCTTTGTGAACTTGTCCGAGGAGGAATTGCTCGTCACGTTGAGCGTCAAGCACCACATCGAACGGACCAGTGGCCGCGCCTTCAAACCCGGCGTAAAAGCAGGGCTTGGGGTTGGGCGACAGCCGATCAAGAAGAATGCGAAGAGTGTAACTGGGATTGAGATGAGCCACGGCGGAATCCCATTGCGCCCCGACGGAAGGATCCGTCTGCGCCACGAGATTGGCGGCGCTGAACTGGCGGAGAAGTTCGCCGGCGGTGTCGTCCGTGAAGCGGAGATAACCGTTGATAAATTCCTGATCGAGGACGGGGGCGCCGAGAAAACGCCCCATCTGCTGTTTTTCGACTGGATCGCGCGGGGCCGCTAAAACGTGACCGCGCCCGGAAAAGACGGCGCCGGTAATCTGCCCATCGAGGGGGAAGAAAAAGGTGACCGTGCCTTCGTCGAAGGAGAGAACGGCGTCGCCGCGGCGCAACTGGATGTGATTGGCGGGAGCGATGCGATAGACATTTGAAGGGTCGATGCGCAGCGCCTTGATCGCATCATACAATTCATGCGGTGATCTTTCCGTTGCGGGAAAAACCGCCGGCGCCAGGAGACACCACAACGCGAAAAAGACTCCCCACACCCTCATGCAAGAAGTGTAGTCACATTCGGCATGAGGGAACAAGGCGGACCGCGCAGGCTCGCGGCTGCGGTTTAAGATGGAAAGACGCGGGGTATGATTTCAGTTTCCAGAATTCGCACGGTTTTGCTGGGCGTCGCGCTCGTTTCTATGGGCGGCCGGGCAGCGGCGGATACGATTGTCCTGAAGAACGGCCGGCGCATTGCCGCTCTGAGCGCTGTCGAAGAAGGCGACAGGGTGAAGTATCTGACCTCCGCCGGCGAATTGAGCCTGCCGAAATCCATCGTCGATCATATTGAGAAAGGTGGCGCGGCGCCGATGGCCGGCTCGCCGGGGGCCGATGCCGCAAACCTGGACATCGCCCCGCCGTCAGCGCAACCGATCGGCAGCGGGGACAGCGACGCGATCGAGCGCGCCGCGGTACACGATGGGGCGATCGACCGCCCCTATATCGCCAAGCTCGAGGGTGAAGCCCGAGGGGGAACGAAGCAAGCCAACTTCAATGCGGCTATGGGGCATCACGCGGCAGCATCTTTCGAGATATCACACGGCGACATGGAACACGCCCTGGCCGACGAGCGCACCGCGCTGATCTACGCCCCGGAAGAGCCGGCGCTGCTGATGGACGTGGCCTACGTCCATCTTCGCCGGAGCGAATACAAACAATCGCTCGAATACCTGGAACGCGCGAGGCGCGTGGCCCCCGACAATCCGGATGTGGCAAAACTTGAAGGCTGGGCTTACTACGGCATGAACAAGCTGGACCAGGCCGTCGCGGAATGGAAGAAGGCGCTGGCCTTGCGGCCGGACGCGGAGGTGCAGGCAGCGCTGGACAAGGCGCAACGCGACAAGAAGGAAGAGGAGAATTACAAGGAAAACGAGAGCAGCCATTTTACATTGCGTTACAGCGGAGCAGCCGCGCCGGCGCTGGCGCGCGATGTTTTGCGCACGCTGGAGATGCACTTTTCCGCAATCGAATCCGAACTGAACTATTCGCCGCCGGATTCCATCGGCGTGATCTTGTACACGCAAGAAGCGTTTGCGGACATAACCAGGGCTCCCGGATGGGCGGGGGCGCTGAATGACGGCCGCATTCGCGTGCCGGTGCAGGGATTGACCGGGGTGGACCAGGAGTTGTCGCGGGTCCTGAAGCATGAATTGACGCACAGCTTTGTCCAGCAGAAGACCCACGGACACGCGCCCACGTGGATTCAAGAGGGATTGGCGCAGTGGATGGAAGGGCAGCGCAGCGGCGAAAATGCTGTGGTGATGGCGCAGATCTACGGCGAAGGGCACGCGGCTCCTCTTGGCCGGCTGGAAGGCTCGTGGCTGAATATGGGCGGGGAGACGGCGCGTTATGCGTATGCCTGGGCGCTTGCGAACATCGAATACATCGTGCAGGCCGATGGGATGGGCGATATTGAGCGAATCCTCGACCGCATCGGGGCGGGAATGACCACTGAGGCGGCGCTGCGCGAAGTGCTGCACAGCGATTACAACGACGTGATGCAATCTACGGCGGAATACTTGCGAAAGAACTACGGACGCTGATCCACCTTGCGCGGCATTTGCTTCCTCTCTCCCCAGCATCAATTCTTGTTATCTGCGGTTTCGCAGCGCTAGGCAGTGGCGAGAAGAGCGGCTAACAGTGCCGCGCGGGCGGGCATCGTGTTGATGAGAACGTGTTCGTGCGAGGAATGCGCGCCGTCGCCGACGGCGCCGAGGCCATCGAGGGTGGGGATGCCGAGCGCGGCGGTGAAATTTCCGTCCGAGCCACCTCCAACGGTGCATTCGCCCAAGGTGAGATTCATTTGCTTCGCGAGTGATTTGGCGTGGGCGAAGAGCGATACGCTCATTTTGCGTTCGAGCGGAGGACGGCGGAAGCCGCCGGTGATTTCAAGGCGGGCTCCCCGGTGAAACGGTCGCAGAGCGTGCAGGCGGCGTTCCATGGCGCGCATGTCGGAAATCCCCAAGGCCCGCAGGTCAAGAACAGCGCGGGCGCGTTCGGGGATTACGTTCGTGCGCGTGCCGCCTTCGATGATGCCGGCGTTTACGGTGATGCCGCGGCGAAAATCATTCCAACTCTCGATGCGCGCGAGTTGCCGCGTCAGCTCGTGGATGGCGTTGATACCTTCTTGTGGTGCGAGACCAGCGTGCGAGGCGCGGCCATGCACGATCAATTCGGCTTCACCGACTCCCTTGCGCGCCGTCTTCAGCAGGCCGCGCGGGCCGAAGGCCGGCTCAAGGACAAAGACGGCATCGCTGCGGCGCGCTTCCCTTTCGAAGAATCTGCGCGAGGATTCGCTGCCGACTTCCTCGTCAGAAGTCCAGAGGAAGACGAGGCGTTTGCGAAGCGGTATTTCCGCTTGCTGAAGCGCTTGCAGTGCGAAAAGCGCCTGAACGATGCCGGCCTTCGTGTCAAAGGTTCCCGGGCCGTACGCTTTGCCACCTTGCAGCCGGAAAGGCATCTTGGCGAGTGTTCCGGCCGAGTAAACCGTATCGTAGTGGCCCAGGACCAGGAGTTGGCTCGAAGGACCAGATTTGCCCGGCGCATGAGTGATGCGGAGAAGATCGCCACGGTGGTTCTGCGCGATTCGTTCCGCGCGCGCGCCGTGCTTATTCCATTCTTCGGCGATGACGCCACAACAACGATCGGCGGCGGCTTTTTCCAGGCTGGGTGATTCCGCATTCACGAACCGGCGCAGCGCCGCGAGCATCTGCGGGAGGCGCGGCTTCAGCAGGCGCAAGAGCTGCTTGGGGAGGGGGGAATCCGGCATGGTGCGGAGATGCTATCAATGCATGACGACCAGGGCAACCGAGCAAAATCTAACGCCGCGAAAGCCCCCCGGGGTCTGAAGGCTGCGTCTGCAGCCTAGGAGCGCGTATCGCGGAGGGCGTGGGTTCGCATATAATTACAAGTTTGCCGGGGAAGGGCCAGACGCTGCTGGTGAGGTGCGCGGCGAGACGGAGAGCGCGAATGATACTGGACGTCGTGGAAATTCAGAAGATTCTGCCGCACCGCTATCCCTTTCTGATGGTGGATGCCATCCTCGAGATGGAGCGCCTGAAGCGCATCGTTGGCGTGAAGAATGTCACCATCAACGAGTCGCACTTCCAGGGGCATTTTCCGGGCCAGCCGATCATGCCGGGCGTGTTGATTATCGAATCCATGGCGCAAACGGGGGGGCTCTTGCTGCTTACGGAAGTCCCGGACCGTGAAAAAAAGCTGCTCTACTTTGTGGCTGTGGATGGCGCGCGATTCCGCCGGCCCGTCGTGCCCGGCGATCAGTTGAAAGTCGAGATGAAGGTGCTTTCGTGGCGCGGCGACTTCTGCAAGCTGGAAGGAAAAGCGACGGTCGCGGGGCAACTGGCCGCGGAAGCCACGCTGATGTGCAAGATGGTCGACCGCGCCGCCGTGGCGAAGGCGGAAGAACCCGCGAAATGAAGAAGCGCGAAATTCATCCGCAAGCTGTTGTGGCGGCGAGCGCAAAACTTGGCGATGGCGTGAAGATCGGCGCTTATGCGGTGGTTGGCGAGGACGTGGAATTGGGCGACTGCTGTGTGCTGCACGCGCACGCGATCGTGGGGGGGCCGTCGAAGTTCGGCAGGAACAATGCCTTTTATCCGTTCAGTGCGATCGGCGGCGACCCGCAGGACTACACCTATCGCGGTGAGCGCGCCGAATTGGTTGCAGGCGACGGCAACATTTTCCGCGAATACGTCACCGTCAGCCGCGGCACGCAAAAAGGCGGCGGCAAGACTTCCTTGGGTGACAGCAATTTCTTTCTGGCGTATTCGCATGTCGGGCACGATTGCTCGGTCGGCAGCCAAACTTTGTTTGTGAACGGCGCAACTCTCGCGGGACACGTCACGGTGGAGGATTTCGCGACGATTGGCGCGTTTTGTCCCGTGCATCAGTTTTGCCGCATCGGCCGCTATGCGTACATCGGCGCTTCGACGGTGATTACGCAGGATGTGCCGCCGTTTTCCAAAATCGTCACCGAACGCGAGACGAAAAGTTTTGGCATCAATGCCATTGGCCTGGAGCGCAAGGGATTTTCGCCCGAGCGTTTGCAGGCCTTGAAGCGCGCCTATCGTTTGCTCTTGCGCGCGAAGCTGAATACCTCGCAGGCGCTGGCCGAAATGCGGAAATCGCTGGGCCATTCCGCCGACGTGCAGGAATTGATCAAATTCATTGAGAGCGCCGAGCGCGGCATCGTGAAGTAACTCCTGAGTGCTGATTTCATGCCGGACACGAGCACCAACACGACAGGCTGGGGACTCATCGCCGGAAACGGGCGCTTTCCGTTCCTGGTGCTGGAGGGCGCGCACAGCCTGGGAATCGATATGACCGTGATTGCGCTGAAAGAAGAAGCCTCGGCGGAACTTGAGAAACTTGCAAAGCGGCTGCACTGGGTGAGCCTCGGGGAGTTGAGCAAGACCATCGACTTGATGCATCTGGAAGGCGTGAAGCAGGCGGTCCTGGCCGGGCAGGTGAAACACAACAAGATTTTCAGCGCCATCCGCCCGGACTGGAAACTGGCGAAGCTACTGTTCTCGCTGCCGCGGAAGAATACAGATGCACTGATCGGCGCAGTCGCTCGGGTACTGGAAGAAGAAGGTATCCGCCTGGTGGATTCGACGCTGTTTCTTAAGCCGCTGGTGCCTGATCCTGGCGTGCTCACGCGGCGCGCTCCGAATGAGCACGAAGTGGAAGACTTTGCTTATGGGCTGGCCGTGGCCAGGCAAATCGCAAGCATGGACGTCGGACAAACCGTGGTAATCGCGGATCGCGCTTGCGTTGCGGTGGAGGCGATGGAAGGCACCGATGAAACCATCGCGCGCGCCGCTCGAATCACGGGTGGAAAGCCGCTGGTTGTCGTTAAGGTCAGCAAGCCAGGCCAGGATATGCGCTTTGATGTACCCGTGGTCGGTTTGCCGACCATCGAACAGATGAGGGGTGCGGGTGCGACCGCTCTCGCAGTGGATGCCGGGCGGACACTTCTTTTTGACCGCGCAAAACTGATCGAATTGGCGGATGGAGCGGGAATTGCGATTCAGGCATTTCCTCCGCTCGCCGTGCCGGAACCAAGTGACGCTTCGAAGGGAATGAACCAAGAATGAACGCGGCGGCCGGACAGTTGAAGAGGATTCGTGTCGCCGTTGTTGGCACAGGCGAATTCGGGCGCAACCACGCGCGTGTTTACCGTGAGATTGAAGGCGCGGAACTCGTTGGCGTCTTCGACCAGAATCAAGAACGTGGCGCGGCCGTTGCCGCGGAATTTCAGACGCAAGTCTTGAAGAGTCTCAATGAATTGCGCGGGCGCGCGGACGCGGCGAGCGTGGCCGTCCCGACAGTCGCGCATGCGGAGGTGGGCTGCGGTCTGCTGGAAATGGGACTCGACGTTCTTGTTGAGAAGCCCATGGCCGTGAATCTCGGGGAGGCCGATGCGCTGCTCCACGCGGCGCAGAAAAACGGACGGATCCTGCAGGTGGGCCACGTTGAACGCTTCAATCCTGCCGTGGTTGCGGTTGAGCCGATCCTGAACCGGCCGCTGTTTTTCGAAGTGCATCGATTGGGCGTCTTTACACCGCGCAGCCTCGACGTGGACGTGATCTACGATTTGATGATTCATGATCTGGACATTTTGCTGGCGCTGGTCAACGAACCAGTGGCCGAAGTCAAAGCCGTTGGGATTCCCGTCCTGACGGACAAAGTGGACATCGCGCATGCCCGCCTGGAATTTACGGGCGGCGCCGTTGCCAATATCACTGCCAGCCGGGTCTCCACCGAGCGCGTGCGCAAGATGCGCTTCTTCCAGCAGCACGAGTACATTTCGCTGGATTATGCGCGGCGCGATGCTCTCCGCATCGCTGTGAAGAAGCCTGGTCCGCAGCCTGAGTTTGGATTTGAGAAGCTGAATGCACCCGCGGTCGAGCCCTTGCACGCGGAACTCGAGGAGTTCGTCGATGCCGCGCGCTCGCGCAGAGAGCCGCGCACGAACGGAGCAGCGGGGCGCGCGGCGCTCGAATTGGCAGGCCGGGTAATGGCAAGCATCCAAGAGCACGCGGCGCGCGTCAATCTCTTAGGCGGCCGCCAGTCGGCCGGCGTTCTGGGCGCTCGCAAAACGGCCGTCTTGGACGTTTTCGCCACACACGACAAAACAAAATGATTCCACGGATTCTGGTTCCGATCGATGCTCGTCCACCCGCGGCGGTGGATGCGCCAACACAGCGCCGCCGTCCCACCACCATGGATGAGCGCACGCTTGTGCCGGCAATGCTGCCCATCGTGTCACTGAACGGACAATCGACCATCCCCACCAACCTGCCGCTCGATTCCATCGCCGCGCGCGTGGTCGTGCCGCGCGATTTAAGCAGCGAAGCTTACGGCGTGAAGGAAGACCTCGCAACGCCGCTGCAACCCACGGACCTGGACGAACGCATTACCGTGCCACAAGGCGCGGCGCCTCTCGATATGAACGAACCGATGATGAGCGTGCCGACCGATCTAGTGGATCCTGATATCTTCATCACCGGCGAAGTCCATCTGGCTCCTCCCGAAGCAAGAGAAGATAAAGCCAAGTGGCAAGTCATCACCCGCTTTTCTTCGGTAGCGTTTCACGTTCTTCTGTTAACCGCGATTCTTTTGCAGTCAAAGCTCTTTCCAACCCATGAGCCAACGCAGCAAGATATTGATCGTGCTCGCCGGATGTTGACCTGGATTCCCCCTGAAAGCAGCTATAGCGTTCAACCGAGGGCGCAGCCACGCCCGGCGCAACCCTCCCCTAAAATGCACGTTGATCCGCGTGTCTTGCGTGAAGTTGCGCCACCCATCATTCCTTCCCCCCCACCAGTTCCTCAGCCGGAACGCCCGGTGAAGGAGTTGCCTAATGCACCGCTGCCCAAGCAGAACGTCACGCAGCCTGCGCCCCAGACGCAACCCGGCGCACCCCTGGCGAAAGCCCCATTGAAACTTGAAACGCCAGATTCTCCGGTGCCTCATCCTGGCCTGGTTTTGCCAAAAGAGACTTCCCCAAGCCAGAGCATTCAAGACTCCTTGCGAGCCGCCGCCCAAAACTCGGGTCCGAGACCGATCGGCGGAGGTGGCCGAATTCAGGGAAGTGGCGGGCGGGGCGGCGGGGGCGGTGGCGGGACGGCTTTCGGCGGCCTGGAAATGCTCACCCCTACTGAAGGTGTGGACTTCCAGAGTTATCTCGAGCGCGTTTATGTTACGGTGAAACGCAATTGGTTTGCCGTCATGCCCGAATCTGCCGAACTGGGCGAAAGAGGCATAGTCGTGCTCACGTTCAAAATCATGCGGGACGGGAGCGTGCCATCCAACGATCCAGAGATCCAGCGCAACTCGGGGAAGGAGCCGCTGGACCGCGCCGCGTTGTCTTCCGTTCGCGCTTCGAATCCCTTCGAGCAGTTACCAGCTCAGTTCAAGGGCCCGTATATCGAACTGCGTTACACCTATCTTTACAACATTCCCATAGAGTCGTATTACCAGCAAAAGTGAAAATTCCTCGCCAGCAGGTTTTGGGAAGTCTTCTCCTCGCGCTCTTCGTGCTTATTTTTCTCTTTGTTCGGGCGCGGCATCTCCTCTTTCGATGAACGAAAACAAGAAGCTCTTGCCACTCGTTGCCATCGTTGGCCCGACGGCTTCGGGAAAGTCGGCGCTCGGCGTAAGTCTCGCGGGGCAGCTTGGCGGAGAAGTGGTGGCCTGCGATTCGACGCAGCTCTATCGCGGCTTTGCTATTGGCACCGCAAAACCCAGCCCCTCGGAACGCCGCGGCGTTCCGCATCACCTGATGGACGTTCTCAGCCCGCAGGAAGAAGCGACCGCGGGTGGATATCGCCAATTGGCGTTGTCCGTGCTCGACGGCTTGCGGCAGCGGAAACGGTTACCGATATTCACTGCTGGCACGGGATTGTATTTGCGCGCGCTGCTCGAAGGTCTTGCGGACGTTCCGCAGCGCTCGGAAGAATTGCGCGAGCGCCTGCGCGCCAGCATGGGAGAGCACCCGCCCGGCCATTTGCATCGAATCCTGAAGCGGCTCGACCCGGAAGCGGCCAGGAAAATCGCTCCCGCCGACGAACAGAAGCTAATCCGCGCGGTCGAAGTTTGCGTGCTGGCGCGCAAGCCGGTCTCCGAAGTACTTCGAGCGGGCCGGACACCGCTGGAAGCCTGGCACGTGTTAAAGGTCGGATTGATGCCGCCGCGCGAAAAGCTCAACGAACGCATCCACGACAGAATCGACGCCATGCTAGAGCAAGGATGGATGCGCGAAGTGCGAGCGCTCCTCGATAACGGCCTGAGCGAGGATTCGAAACCATTTGATTTCATTGGCTACCGCGAACTGCGCGCGGTGCTCCGCGGCGAGATTGGATTGGAAGCAGCACGGGAAGCGATTCAGCAGGCCACGCGCCGGTACGCCAAACGCCAGCTCACCTGGTTTCGCAGGGAGCAGGGCGTGCGCTGGTTTTCAGGATTTGGCGACGATGCCGGGGTACAGGGCGGTATTCTCGAATGGCTTCACGCACAGGGTCTCGGATAGCCGGCCAATTTCTTGCAGGCCGGCTCATCCTGACTCTGCGGCAATCTTTGCTTTTTGCGCGGGCCTATTTTGGCGCGCCTTCTGGTTTATCCTTGCTCTGGATGGAGAGCAGCTCCACTTCAAAAATAAGTGTCGCGCCGGGGCCGATGTCCGCGCCAGCGCCGCGATCGCCGTAACCCAGCTCCGAGGGAACAAAGAGTTGCCACTTCGATCCTACCGGCATCAGCTGGAGAGCTTCCGTCCAACCCTTGATGACTCCATTGACTGGAAATGACGCCGGTTGGCCGCGTTTGTAAGAGCTGTCAAATTCAGTGCCGGAGATGAGCGTCCCTCGATAGTTGCAAACGACGGTGTCGCTGGCTGTCGGCTTCGGTCCCGTACCTGCCGTCAGAATCTTGTATTGAAGACCGCTGGGCAGCGTGACGACTCCATCCTTGGCCTTATTCGCCGCTAGAAACTCGACGCTTTCCTTCTTGTTCATTTCCCCGGCCACTTTCATTTTCTCTTGCTGTTTGCCACGCACCTCGGTCTGTAGTTGCGTGAGCACGGCCCGCGCTTCATCTTCCGTCAGGAGCATCTTGCCGGAAGCCAGAGCGTCCTTCAGGCCCCGAAGAACAATGGCCGGGTCGACCTCGACGGTCTCTTTGTGCAGGTTGGTCCCGAGGTTCATTCCCAGCGCATAGCTGACTTTGTCTTTCTGCGTCTTGAGCGTCAGGACACTCGGGGTTCTGGGCTTAGTTGGTAGTCCCGTCTTGGCCGCGGGGGCCTTTTGAGCACCAGCAGATGGAGCCGGTTGGGCCTTCGCCGCCGGAGGTTGTTGAGGAGTCGCCGCCGGGGTCTGCTGCGCCAGGGCATTCCCAAGCAGCATCATCCCAGCCGTCAATAAACTTGCTATCGTGATTAAGGGTTTTTTCATAAGCCTATCTTCACACGAGAATACCGGCATCGCAAACCACCACTTATCCGCGCAGGCACGAAAACGTCAATGTTCCCTCGGCCCCCCGCTTTTCAGGCATTTTCCCGATGGCGGAGTGCAGATTCCGAGAGTCCGACGCGCATGTGAGAAGCGCTGGCACTACGGGAGTGGAGACGGGTCGCGGGGCGGGGGAGAGAAGCGTATAATCGTATCCAGGGGTGCAACCCTCCAGAAATGCGCAAGTCCGCACGATGACTCCCGGCCGATCGCAGTGACAAAAACTCGACATCAAGTCCCGACAGCTGAGCGCGCCTTGCTGGTAGGCGTTGGATGGAAGCGTGCGCCTCGCTTTCCTGGCATGCCGGCGGGCGAGCAGGGACGCGAATCGCTTTTGGAGTTGGTGGAGCTGGCGCGGAGCGCGGGCGCGGAAATCGCCGGAACCGTCTTCCAGATGCGTGACGCCGCCGATCCCGCTACGCTGGTGGGCCGCGGCAAACTGGATGAGATTCGCGCCGAAGCTACGGCACATAAGGCGCCGCTGATCATTTTCGACAGCAACCTTTCTCCCGTGCAGCAACGAAACATCGAGGAAGCCACGGAGTGCCGGGTGATCGACCGCACGCAACTGATTCTCGATATTTTCGCGCGTCATGCGCGGAGCCGCGAAGGCCAGCTGCAGGTCGAATTGGCACAATTGAATTACCTGCTGCCCCGCCTGACCGGAAAGGGAATTTCTATGTCGCGCCTCGGCGGCAAGAGCGGCGGCGGTGGCGCGGGTGGAGCGGGCGGCGGAGCAGGACGCATCGGTGTACGCGGTCCCGGCGAAAAGAAACTCGAAACTGACCGCCGCCGGATTCGCGACCGCGTCGGCAAGATCCAGAGTAGTATTGATGCCGTCCGCAAACAGCGGGCGCTGCGGCGTGAGGCGCGCAATGCCGTCCCTCTGGGGACCATCGCCTTGGTTGGTTACACGAACGCGGGCAAGTCCACGTTGTTCAACGCTCTGAGCCGCGCTGAGGTGCTGGTTTCCCCGAGGATGTTTGCGACGCTCGATCCCACCATCCGTGCGCTGCGGCTTCCGTCGAACCGCCGCGTGCTGGTTTCCGATACCGTCGGGTTTATCCGGGATCTGCCAAAAGGATTGCTGACGGCGTTTCGCGCGACGCTGGAAGAGGTGCAGGAAGCCGCTTTGATTCTGCACGTGAGTGACGTCTCCAATCCGCATCACGACGAACTCGACGAGGAAGTCGACAAGATTTTGCGGGAACTTGGCGTCGACGGCCGCCCCAGGTTGCGCGCGCTGAATAAGATGGACCGGCTCACTCCTGAAGATCGAAAAGCCATTACCAACGGCGCGGAGAGAAACGCTGGCGCAGGCGGCGCGCCGGTGCTAGTGTCCGCTCTCACGGGCGAAGGGATCGAAGAGTTGCTGCGCCGCATGGACGCCGAGATGCCCACTGATCCCGTCGTAACGCTTTCTATTCGGTTGCCGCTGGCGGAGGGTCGCACACTTGCCCTGATTCATGCGCTGGGGCGCGTCCTCCACTCGGAAATTGACGATTCGCACATGCGACTCGACGCAGAAGTGCCCGCGTCCATCGCCAAGCGCCTGCGGCTCAAGGACTACGCCGTGGAGGAACCTTTCCGCGCGCTCTCTCGTAATATAGAATAGAGGCCGGCGGCTGTGCGCTCAGCATTCGCACCCACCGCTTTGCGCCCGACACAAACGAGGTTGCCATGGCTGCTTTCTTTCTGTGGATCATCCTGTTCATCCTGTGCTGGCCGCTCGCGCTGATAGCTCTGGTGCTTTATCCGTTCGTCTGGTTGCTGACGCTGCCTTTCCGCCTTGTGGGAATCGCCGTCCACGGCGTTCTCGGACTCGTCAGCGCGATCTTTATGCTCCCTGTCCGGCTCCTTCGTGGCCCGCGGGCTATCTGAGTGGTTTGATTTTATTTTCGACGCGGTAACTGTGGAGTAAAAACGCGGAAAACCTCTGTTTTTACGCACTTGCGGCCCTTCTGGTAGCCTATTTCGCTTCAGGTCCGAGACGCTGTCTTCTGTGGAAAACGTTGTGGAAACTGTAGCCTGCTCTCGGAGACTGGTCCGTGCGTTTTCCCGGTTGTACCGGAGAATCAGGAACCTATATCCTTGTAACATATTGAAATACAATGGGTTATCTAGGCCCCTGCGACGCTTGCACTCCCCGTCTCGCTGGCTTGGTGGCATTAGTGCACTTTTTACATTTGCACAGATTTGCAGCAGCCGCATTACGAAAGAGTATCGCTTTCCTTGCTTATATTCTTTGGACTGAGTTAATCGCGAAGTAACTACCCGAGGCCAAAATGCCCATGGATTAGGGCTCTTTGGAGCCCTCCCGGAACCGCCTGTGACGTGTTGACGCATGCTTACACCAAGTCTATAGTGAAACTGCGGTGGCTGAAGCCAGGGGGCGGCACCCCCGCCGTCATGCGCCATGAATCTTCCTAACTCACTGACGCTGTTGCGGATCTTTTTCGTTCCGGTCCTTATCGTAATCCTCCTCACCCGTAGTCCCAACGTCGAGTTCTGGGGTTTTTCCATGCACTTCGAGGTCTGGGGCGTGCTGATCCTGCTCCTGGCTGCCGCGACCGATTGGGCGGATGGTTACCTGGCCCGGCGGCGCCTGCAGGTGACAACCCTGGGCATTCTCCTCGACCCCATTGCCGACAAGCTGCTGATCTCGGCGGCATTCGTTTCTCTGGTGGACATGCACCTTGTTCCCGCGTGGATGGTGGTGATCATCATCGGCAGGGAATTCACGGTTCTCGGCCTCCGGAATATCGCTTCGGCGGAGGGATTCACGATCGAAGCATCCACCCTTGGAAAGACGAAGATGGTTTTGCAGGTGTGCGCCGTGGCGGTACTAATCGTTGGTGCGCGGCACCCGTCGCTCAAGCCGCTGGCGCGAATCTTGCTATGGCTCGTCGTCATCAGCGCGCTCGTCTCTGCCGCCCAGTACTTCCGGCGCTTCTGGAGCCACGTCGACGACAGCATCAAGCAACGCCGCCGGCTTCGCATGCTCGAAGCCCGCAAGAAGTCCCAGGATGCTGTCCCTCTCTGAAGCGGACCGGCGCGCCGCTCTGCAATTAGCCCGGACGGCCGTTGTCGAAGCCGTCTCCCTCCGCCAACTTCCAGACGTTTTCCCTCGCGAAGGAATCTTCGCGGAGCGCCGCAGCGTATTCGTGACCCTTCACGTGGGCAAACGCTTGCAGGGTTGTATCGGCGTCATTGAGGCGAACGAACCGCTGGGAGAAGCCATCGTTCGATGCGCTGCCAGCGCCGCGCTGGAAGATCCGCGGTTCGCCCCCATGAGGACGGACCAACTTGGCGAACTTAGCATCGAAATCTCATTGCTTTCACCCATGGAACCAATCGCCCCGGAATCAATCGAAATCGGGCATCACGGGCTATTAGTCCGCTTACACGCGCAGCGCGGGCTTCTTCTTCCCCAAGTTGCCATCGAGCATCGGCTGACGCGCGAGCAGTTCCTCGAGGAGACCTGCCGGAAGGCAGGGTTGCTTCTTGGAGCCTGGCGCGATCCCGAAGCTCGGCTCTTCGGATTTACATGCGAGGTCTTCTCCGAAGCGCACATCCCGAAAGAGCCTGAAGGCTTCAGCCAGGCCGGGAAGCTCGAAATCGAAGAGTGATGGAAAAACAAAAGGCCCGCGCGGAGAAATCGCAGCGGGCCTGAACCAAGATGCTGGGTTCTACTCGACTTCGACGTAGTCACCTGCGTAGATTTCGAGCGAACTGAATGTGATCACCATCGTCGATGCATTGCGGTTCACATTAATGACGATTCCTTCGCCGAGCACTTCGCGCGGCAGGTCATTCCATTCGTAGCGCCTGGGGGCGCTCCCGAACCCGTACATCGAGTACTGATAGCCCTTGTTCTGTGGCACCGTCTCTGCCATCGAACCTTGATACCGGAAAATTCTGAAGTAATCGCCGACCTTGACCCCTTGGTTGCTCCCAAGGTTTACGAAGACCGGGCTCAGTTTACCGTATGACTGGCTGTAGTCTCTTCCTCCCACCACCATTGCCACTGGCTTGCCGCTCACCGGCGCAAAATGATCGAAGGGGGCAGGATCCTTGTATGCTGGTGCCGGGCGATCCTGATAAGGCTGGAGGATGTCCCCGCGCTGCATGTAATCGCACGAGAATATGACCTGAGCGACAGAAACCTTGGGCTGAACGTTTACGACCCGGACCTGCCCCGCGTCTATATAGAGTGTGCCCATGGCTTTCAGAAGCTTGGCCTGCCACTTGAACCATGGCACGTCCGTTGGGTCCTTGTCCGGCCGCACAACCGAGAACCGGTCACCGACGCGAACACCCTTGTCCTGGCCGCGATTGATGTGCACGTAGTCGCCGCGCGCAAAGGTGATCTTGTAGTTTGACTGCTCCCCTGAGACGATCTGGATCTCGTCCGGCACGTGCTGATCCGCTACGAAACCTGAACAATTCACCGTGCTGAAGTCGACTTGAGGCGTTGCTGGAGCATTCTGGGGTGCGTTCTGAGCCGAACTTACCGCCCCACCCAGGAATACCGATAAAGTCAAAACAGCTATTCTAGCGCGCATTCCATAACTCCTTTGAAAACACGCCCTACGGGCCGTGCAGGCACTTTTCCTAGCGAAAGTATCAGGGCCTACCCCACGCGTCAACCTATTGACCGAGGTCGCTTTACACTTTTGATACGGGCGTGGGCGGCGGATACGGCATACTACTAGCTGTATTTTCAATAGATTGGCGGCGCAAGGCGGAGTATGAGTCTTTTTGGCACAGGGTTACGGCGGATTTGCGCCGTCGTGGCGGCCTCCACCGCGGACGAAATGTCGAAAATGGTGCGCTCCGCCTTAAAGCAAACCAGGACCATCGAGTTGCGCCTCGATTGGCTAAGCAGTGACGCGGAGCGCGCCCGATTCCTCGGCGGGCTTGCAGCGGGCCAGCCTCGGAACGCCACTTTTCTCGCCACCTGCCGCCGCCGCGAAGGCGGAGGCAAATTTGCCGGGGCCATTGACCGCGAACTCTACTGGCTGATTCAGGCCCGCGAGGCCGGTTGCCAATGGTGCGATCTCGAAGTGGAAACCTTGCGCAAGCTTCCCGGCCAGTCCGTTCGGGAATATCCCGTGCCGCCGCGGGTCTTGCTCTCCTTGCACGACTTTGAGCGCACTCCGGATTTGCCACGAAGCATGGACCCGCCAGCCCACGGCGGGGTCGACGCCGTGAAGATCGCCGCCGAAGCGCGGAATATCCACGACAGCATCCGGCTCCTGCGCTTGGCGCGCAGTTCGAAAAGTTTTGTCGCTGTTCCGATGGGAGCAGCCGGCCTGCCCGCGCGAATCCTCGCCTTGCGCGAAGGGAGTGCGCTCGCTTACGCTCCCGTCGCCGAGGCGACCGCCCCCGGCCAGGTTTCACTGAACGAGATGAAGCATCTCTACCGGGCGCACGCTCTCACGCGCCGCACGCGGGTCTACGGCGTGATCGGCGATCCCATTGGTCATTCTCTTTCTCCGTTGCTGCACAACACGGGCTTCGCGGCGCGCCGCGTTGATGCTGTCTATCTCCCATTCCTGGTCCGCCAGCTCGGCGATTTTCTTGCGGCTGTTCCGGAATTCGGC
>DATNLB010000121.1:0-11779 GCA_035603095.1 Candidatus Acidiferrales bacterium | reverse complement strand
TACGATGCAGCGAAGAAGTAGTTTCTTCGCGTTCAATTCTAGAAAAGGAAAAGGCCCCCGAAGCGGGGGCCTTTTCCTTTGTGTTAAGAACTGGAATGGAATCCGGATTAGGCCATCAATTGCCGTTTAGCCAGCGGAACCATGGACACTGCCCGCCGCGGCGCGGGATAGTTCTTATCCACCGGCGCAAAAGCGCGTGTTTCCCGGGTCGCCGACGGCATGGGCACGGGCACGGGCATGGCGCCCGCGGTCTGCCGCGAAGCCTCACGAACCAGCTCCATGCGGCCGCGCACGCGGAACTTCGCGAGCAGCGACGAGACATGGAACTTTACGGTGCGCTCGGACAGATTCAGGTTGCTGGCGATTTCTTTGTTTGCGAGGCTCTTCATTAGACCGCAGAGAACTTCTTCTTCCCGGCGTGTCAGTTTCACTTGGCCGCGGACTGATTTCCCCGCCTCCAAGAGCTTGTCCGCTTTCTCATTGAGGCCTTCGAGGATTTCTTCTTCGGCCTGGACCATCACAACGTAATCACTCGTTAACTGGCCCCGCACCATGCAATGCATTGCCAGCAGCCCGGCGGCCTGGTCTACGGGAAACCTGCCGTCTGGTCCGGCGCTCACATGAAAGTGGGCCACGCCAGTGTTTTTTTCGTAAAAAAAGAAAACATCGCGAGGAAAAGCCGTACGGGAATTTGTCAATTGTTGCGGCTGATCATTTCTTCGCATCACCTTCACATGCACCCCCTCAGAATGCAGCCTCGTGACGGTACCGAAGCCTGTTGAGTTTTCTGCTTTTCGCCCCTCGACGAGGCGTATTCCCCCATGCGGTAAACAGTCAGGCAAGAAGACAAAAAAGGCTGACGGTTCAGTGACCCTTGCCTACTGCTACTGGACGGCAACTACCAGGCGAGGGCGAGGACTTCCCTGAAAGGCGCCTGGGACAGCTGGTTTTGCCGGACGTTATCTACTGGCAAGTATTCTTCCGAAGGGGATAATCCGCAACTTACTCAAGAATTGAGGGTTTACACCAGGGGTCGGAGACCGTGGAACTCATTTGACGGTAGGAATTGCACGGTACGCGAATTTTTTCCCTTTACTCAGGTATCAAAAGTCTGAAACGCAGGTAGAGTCTGTATACCACGCAATTGCTCTAGGCCTTGTGGAAAAGCGGCGGGGCTCAACCGCACAATTGGGAAGCTCACAATGGGACTATTCGCGTCTGCCCCGGACCGATCAATTCGTATGCCACGCCCCGCCAGCGAATCTTGCGTGTGACGAGAGAGTTCACAAAATTAACGCCGTACAGGAACGGGACGAGGACCGTTAAAAGGACATAGATCCAGGCTTGCCCGGTGATCTGGGATCGCCCGGCAGGGAGGGCCTCCGTCACGCCGATGAGCCGGATGGCACTCCGGATCGAGGAAAGTAGAACGGGGAGAAAAGTCAGCGTGGCGATGTGAAAGGCGGGTCTCTGGTCGAAAAAGTTACTCAGGATCAGAATCACGCCCAGCAAAAGCGTCATACAGTACAAAAGATGCGTGACTGCTGCGGCCGCCCAGACTTTCTCTGCGTAGACGCGAGTGATCAGGACTTGGCGGTTTGTAAATTCCAGCAACCCTTTGAAATCAGTCTCGACGTGGGAAGGAGTCAAGCACTCCGGCACGAAAACGATCGAGCGATTGTTGCGATCCAGCGCACGCGTCAAGGAATAATCGTCGCTGACCGAGTTTCTCCACTCGTCCATGACACCCGATTGTTCGAAAATGCTCCGGCGAATCGCGGTGCCACCGCCCCAGCAAAAGTTTTTCCCTTTTTCGCTCAGCATGGTGACCACAGGAGCATTCCACGCGGCGAGGAGCGCGGTCGGAAGATCGCCCCGATTGGGAATCAGCCAGCGCATGGTGGTCGTCGCGCCGATCCGCACATCACCGAGCGGCGCCACGAGGTGATGCAGCCAGCTCTTGCCTGGACGCCCGTCGGAATCGGTGAAGACGAGCACTTCAAATTCCGGCGGCAGTTGTTCTACGACGACCCTCAAGTTGTTCACCTTTTCGCCGGAGTTGCTCGGGCTCCCCGCGATGACCACGCGGGCTTTCACTTTCGAGCTTGCGGCTATCCGCTCGACGGCGCTGCGCGCGGCATCGGATCCCGCGGCGAGAACAAAAAAAATCTCGTAATTCTGGCGTTCGAATTCCGTGAGCGCCAAGAGATTGCGCTCGAGGCCCGGCTCCATGCCTTTACAGGGACAAAGCACGGCCACACGAGGTGCGTAGAATCCCGGATCCATGTGCAGGCGCCGCCGCACGTAGCCGAGCCACTGGATACCCTGCCAAATGAGGTAAATCCCGATCAGGATCTGCAAGAACGCCAGTAAGTTGAAGAGTGTCTCCACGTTCCCTGAGAATAGCAGAGGAAGATTGTTCGCAGAGCGCCGATTGAACAGTTAGAATCGCAGCGGTAAACGTCCGTTCTAAGGAGAGCAAAAATGCAACGAGTGGATTTTGGAATGGTGACTTCAGCGTTCGAACTTCCCGGCTATCGGATCGTCCGGAATTTTGGAATCGTGCGCGGAATTATCGTTCGTTCGCGGAGCGTGATCGGGAATCTCGGCGCTGCGCTTCAGACCATCGTCGGTGGAAACATCACTATTCTCACCAACCTCTGCGAGAAGACGCGCGAGGATGCTTTTGAACTGCTGTTGCAGCACGCCGGCGAACACGGCGCCAACGCCGTGATCGGAATGCGCTATGACGCCACTGAAGTGATGCAAGGTGTCACCGAAGTGCTGGCCTACGGCACAGCCGTGCAGGTCGAGCGCACTTCCTAGCCGCCTCCACAGGCGTTCGCGGGGGGACGTGCACCAGTGATAGAATCCCGGCCTCCATGTTTTGCTCAAAATGCGGTGCACAAGTTTCGCCGAAGGGAAGGTTTTGCTCCGCGTGTGGGGAAGTGGTCGATCCGGACACGGGCGCAACTCTGCTTGGCGATGAAGCCAACCTCGAAGGAGCAACGATAGCCCCGTCGGTTCCCGCCCGGCGAAAAACTCCGGTATCCCCTTCTTCACCGAGAACTCCTCGCACACCTGCAGGCAGCAATCCGCTGATGAGCTCCGATCCCATCGGCGGCGGCCGCTTTACGCCGGGGCAAATTATCGCGGAACGCTACCGCGTGGTGGCACTGGCGGGCCGCGGAGGAATGGGCGAGGTGTACCGCGCCGAAGACTTAACCCTCGGCCAGGTCGTGGCGTTGAAATTTCTTCCCGAGGCGCTTTCGCAAGACGCCGCGGCGCTGGCGAGGTTTCACGCTGAAGTGCGCACCGCGCGGCAAGTCTCTCATCCTAACGTCTGCCGCGTGTTTGACATTGGTGAAGCCGAAGGAACTCTTTTTCTGACGATGGAGTATGTCGATGGAGAAGACCTCGCTTCGGTCGTTCGCCGAATCGGCCGGCTTTCGCCGGATAAGGCCACGGAAATCGCGCGGCAGATCTGCGCGGGCCTCGCGGCGGCGCACGAACGGGGAGTGATTCACCGCGACCTCAAGCCCGCGAACGTGATGCTCGATGGCGCCGGCAAGATCCGCATCACTGATTTTGGTTTGGCGAGTATCGCCGCGAGCATTCAGGGCGCGGAAGTCCGTGCCGGGACCCCCGCGTACATGGCGCCGGAACAGCTTGCCGGACGCGAAGTCAGCACGAAGAGCGATATTTATTCGCTCGGCCTCATCCTCTACGAAATCCTGACCGGTAAGCGCGCCTTCGAGGCCTCCACGCTTCCGGAGTTGATGAAGCAGCGCGAATCAGGCGCGATCACCAATCCCTCGACACTCGTTCGCGATCTCGATCCTCTGATTGAGCGCGTCATCCTTCGCTGCCTGGAGACCGACCCGGGGAAACGTCCGGCCACCGCGCTGCAAGTTGCAGCGGCTCTTCCCGGTGGCGATCCTTTGGCCGCCGCCCTTGCCGCCGGGGAAACACCTTCTCCGCAAATGGTCGCCGCCGCCGGAGAAAACACGGGCCTCGCGCCGCGCATCGCCCTCGCGTGCTTCGCGGCCGTGATCCTGGGAGTGATTCTCTATGTGGCTTTGGGAATCAGGGAAAACGGGCTCGCGCTCATCCATCCGGAGAATTCACCCGAAGTGCTCGCTAAAAAGTCCCGCGAAATCATTTCGAGCCTCGGCTATACCGGCCAGCCGGTTGACTGGGCCGGCGGTTTTTCGTACGACTACGATTTTCTCAGTTTCCTCAGCAAGAGCAATTCACCGCATCCACAATGGGATCGCGTGCTTTCCGAACGGCCGTCACTTCTTCGCTACTGGTATCGGCAAAGCCCGCTCGAACTCAGCCCGGACGGCTTCTGGAATCTTTCCTTCACGCCGGGCGTCGTTACGTTTACGGATCCGCCCGTCACCCACTCCGGCATGATTGCTGTTCAACTCGATCCGGATGGCCGTTTGCTCGATTTCCTGGCCATGCCGCCCGAGAAGGAAGATTCCCCACAGTCCTCACGCCCTGCCGATTGGCATCCGCCTTTCACCGCTGCCGGACTCGATCTCGCGCAATTTCGCCCCGCCGAACCCGTCTGGAACTCGCTTGCCGCCGCGGACTCGCGCGCGGCTTGGGACGGCGTCATGCCCGGCAGCGGCCGTCCTCTGCACGTCGAGGCCTCTGCCTTGCATGGCAAGCTGGTGGCTTTTTCCCTAAGTGGTTCATGGACGAAACCTTCGCGCATGAATCAGGCCGAAAAGACGCGCGCGGACAAGACCAAGCAGATCATTGGTCTAAGCGTCGCGCTGGTCATCATCGGTGCGGGTTTGTTCCTTGCGTATCGCAATCATACGCGCGGTAAGAGCGACCGCCAGGGGGCGCTGCGGCTGGCCGCTCTCGTATTTGCTCTCGAACTGTCCATTTGTTTGTTCCGTTCTCACTTTGTTCTGACGATGGACACCATCGGAATCCTGATCTTTGCTGTCAGCACGGGTCTTTTTGTTTCCGGTTTCATCTGGGTGCTCTATCTCGCCTTGGAGCCGTACGTGCGCCGCAATTGGCCGCAGATGATCATCTCGTGGACGCGCTTCATCAGTGGGCGCTTGCGCGACCCGTTGGTTGGGCGTGACCTTCTCTTCGGCATTCTTCTCGGCATCATCTGGGTGTTTGTTTTTGCCGTTGGCAGCTTTTTTTTGATTCGGGTGGGCGATCGACCCCTGCTCGCAGACACAGACATCCTCGCAGGGTTTCGTGAGTCGGTAGCCGTCGGCCTCCTCACTATTGTCGCCTCCATCCAATCGACGCTGGTCTTTTTCTTTCTTCTCGTTCTGTTGCGTGTATTGGTGAGAAACCGGTGGGTGGCCGCGGCAATATTTACCCTGATTTTTACAGTACCGAAAGTGCTGGGCAGCGATCATCCTTACATAGAAACACCGATTTGGCTGGCCATCTACGGCATTGCTGCCTTCACTGTCGTGCGCTTCGGATTAATCGTTCTGGCGATGGGCGTTCTGACCGTCGACATCCTCCTCAATGTTCCGATCACCCTGGACTTTTCCAATTGGTATGCCGGACGCTCCCTGAGCGTGTTGCTCGGATTTGTGGTCGTTGCTGCCTGGGGTTTCTATACTTCGCTCGCAGGTCAACGTTTTTGGAAGGACGATCTATTCGAATAGCGCGCTTTTTTCGCTCTTTTGAGAGACTCACTCGCCTCGAACCTGCTGCGTTACGGATGCAGCCAATTCCTCGATTCCTGTCAGCGCCTTGCTTGCCGCGAGCCTTGCCTTTTCCATGAACGACGAATCCAGCAGGAACGCGCAACGGTCGACGAAAGGATGGTCGGCCGCCTCGAAGGGCTTGCGACTGCGGCGCTTTGCAGCGCCACGCGCCAGCAGCTCCTCATACATATGCAGGTCTCGCTGAAAATCGAGGGCGTCGCCCGCGGTCCAGCCCTGCTGCCGCGTCAGTGACGCTAGAAACTTTCTGCGGAACGCCGTGGCATCCCGCCGCGGCATGGGACGAGATTTGGATTTGCCCGCGGGCTGCGGCGCGTTGCAAACGATCGCCAGGGCCCGCACTGCCAAAGCCAGCAGCGCCTCCCGCTGCAGCAGAGCCAGAAGATCGCGGTAAAGCGGGGCGTGGACTTGCAGGGCGTGGCGTCCGTTCTCGACGACGTAAGAATCCACGAAGCGCGGCACAACGCGTTCCCGAACCAGCGCCTCGGTAATGCGCCGAGCGAGTTCCCCCGGTGCATCTGTTGCAATCTGTTTTTCGCGCGGCATGTTCCGGGAAATATGTTAGCAGGAGTTTGTTTCCGGCCGCCGGAGTCCACGAAAATGAAAAAGGCCCCCGAGTTGATCGGGGGCCTGCGACAGACTTTTTGCAGCAGGGGCACGATACATCGTGCCCCCGCATCCGCGATTAGACGCGCTCCTTAGTGAATGGCCCGAGGAATATCCGGGCCAACGCGCTTCGGTTTTGGTTCAGGTTGCGGAACGATGGGTGGTGTCACGGCTTCCTTCTGGAGCGCGTGCTCCAGGACCTCGTCCAGCGTGCGCACGTAGGTGATCTTGATGTCGCCGAGAATCTCCGGAGTGAGATCCGCCACGACATTCGGTTCGTTGTCCGCAGGAAGCAGAACGTGCGTGATGCCTGCGCGTTTCGCTCCCAGCACTTTTTCCTTTACGCCGCCGATGGGCAGAACCACTCCCGACAGCGTCATTTCTCCGGTCATCGCTAGACGATCTTTTATCGGGCGCCCGCTGAGCAGGCTGACCAGAGCAGTCACCATCGCCGCACCGGCGGACGGGCCGTCCTTCGGCACCGCGCCTGAAGGCACGTGGATGTGAATGTCCTGCTTGCGGAAGAAGTCCGGATCGATGCCGTAGCGCTCGCCATTCGCGCGCGTCCAGGTCAGCGCCGCGGTCATCGATTCCTGCATGACTTCGCCCAGATGCCCGGTCATAGTGAACTGCTTCCCGCCACGCATACGCGTGGCCTCGATGAAAATGATGTCGCCTCCCACCGGCGTCCAGACGAGTCCGACGGCGACGCCGGGCCTCTTGACGCGCTCCTCGACTTCCTTCTCCGTGCGGAATTTCGGCACGCCCAGGAATTCGCGAACCACTTCCGGTGTCACGACCATCTTTTCCATCTTGCCTTCGGCGATGCGCCGTGCCTGTTTTCGCGTGATCGTGGCGATCTCGCGCTCCAGGTTGCGTACGCCCGCTTCCCGCGTGAAGCTGTGAATGATTTCCCGCAGCCCCTCGTCGGTGAATTCGATCTGCTCCCCCGCTTTTATGCCGTTTTCGGCGGTCTGCTTGGGGATCAGGTACTTGTGCGCGATGTGCAGTTTCTCCTCGCCCGTGTAACCGGGCAATTCGATGATTTCCATGCGGTCCCGCAGCGGCTCGGGGATGGGATCCATCCAGTTCGCCGTGGCGATGAACAGCACCTTCGAAAGATCGAACGGCACATCCAGATAGTGATCGCGGAAGGCGTTGTTTTGCTCCGGATCGAGAACTTCCATCAGCGCCGATGACGGATCGCCGCGGAAATCACGCCCGAGCTTGTCGACCTCGTCGAGCATCATGACCGGATCGTTCGTTTCTCCGCGCTTCAAGCCCTGAATAATTTGCCCGGGCAAAGCGCCGATGTAGGTGCGCCGGTGGCCGCGAATTTCGGCTTCGTCGTGCATGCCGCCGAGAGCGATGCGCACGAACTTGCGTCCCAGCGAACGCGCGATGGACTTGCCGAGGGAAGTCTTGCCCACGCCCGGAGGCCCGATAAAGCAAAGGATCGGCCCCTTCATGCCTGGCTGAAGTTTCTTCACTGCCAGATAATCGAGGATGCGCTCCTTCACCTTCTGCAGATCGTAATGATCTTCGTCGAGAATCTCATGTGCCTTGGTAATGTCGATTTCCGAGCTGCCCGAGGATTTGCTCCACGGCAGGGAAGTCATCCATTCGAGATAGGTCCGTGAAACCATGTACTCCGCGGAGGCCGGCGTCATTTTTGACAGCCGCTTTATCTCGCGGTCGCACTCTTTCTTGGCTTCGGCGGACATGGCCGCGTCTTCCACTTTCTTCCGCAGCTCGTCGATCTCCTGCATCGAATCGTCGGATTCGCCGAGTTCCTTCTGGATGGCCTTCATTTGTTCGCGCAAGAGGTATTCGCGCTGGTTCTGGCTGACTTGCTCCTGCACCTGCTCGTGGATCTTCGAACGAAGCTCCAGAACCTCAAGCTCCTTCGATAGTTCGCGGATCAAGGATTCGAGCCTCTTCCGCACGCTGGGCGTCTCGATCAATTCCTGGCGCAGCAGCGTCGAAAGCGACGGCAAAGTGCCGGCGATGAAATCCGTCAAGCGGCCAGGATGATCGATGTTCATGGCCACGGATTGCAAATCGTCGGATAGCTGCGGCGAGTGGCTCACCACGTCGCGGAAAAGATCCTGCGCATTTCGCTGCAGGGCTTCCAGTTCCGTGTCCGCTTCGCCGATGATGTCCGGTTCCGCTTGCACGCGGGCCTGCAGAAACGGACGCAAACCGATCAGGTCGAGCACCTGAATGCGCTGGAGACCTTCCAGGAAGATGACTACGTTGCCGTTGGGCATTTTGACGGTCTTATGCACCTTGGCCAGCGTCCCCACTTTGTGGAGGTCGGCGGCCGCGGGGTCCTCGACTCTCGGATCGAGCTGCGCAACTACGCCCAAAAACTTCTCGTCGCCCTGTAAACTATTCACTAACGCCAGCGAACTTTCCCGTCCCACGGTCAAAGGCAGGACAGCGCCCGGAAACAGGACGGTGTCACGAACCGGCAGGATGGGAAGAACGTCTGGCACCGCAATTTTTTTCTCAGCCATGATGTCCCCTATGTTATCGGCGTGGCCAAAACAAGCCGCGCGATAAGATTTTAGATGCAGGCGTGCCGGAAAGGGTGCGCAAAAGTACAAAAGTTGTTAGCACAAAATCTTAGTACTTTACACTCATATTCTACCAGATATCCCGCTTCACCCGGCACAGTGGAATAAAGCTCTTGTGCTCAATAAATTACAGTCTCCTTGAGGGACTGTGGCCAGCCTGGCTGCCACGCTTCCCTGACCGATCACATCCCTAATCGCTTGAAACCCCACGCTTTTTCGAGCCAAAATTGCTCAAAACGTACTCCTCTGCTTCCTTCCGCGTCCTGACCTGCCCCTCCAGTTGCATGTCTTCAAGGGCACGCAATATCTGTGCAAATAGGGGGCCGGGCCGGAACCCCATTGCTTGGAGGTCATCGCCCGTCAAAAGTCGCTCCGGGCGGACCTGCTCCGGAGGCGTCACCTCAAGGAACCGCCTTACGAATTCATAGGATTCGAGGTGGCGGTGGCTGGAAAGACAATCGAGTCGATGCAGAGCCAGGTGTTCCTCAAAGCGGGGGAGCCGCACAAACTTCTTCAGGGTGGAGGTACGCATTTCCTCGACGGCCCCGAACTTCATGTGATTGTCCACCAGCGCAAGGATCTGATCGGTGTCCTCGTTGGAGAAGCGCAATCGTCTGCAGATGGCCTCAGCCATGCGCACCCCGACTTCGACGTGATTGTTGAAACGAATGCGGTCTCCTGTCTCTGCGGCCGATTGAAAGGTCGACGGCTTGCCGACGTCGTGGAGCAGGACGCCCCATGCTAGAGTCGGTGGCGTGCCGGCCGGAAGTCCTTCCAGCATCATGAGTGTGTGGATCCACACGTCCCCTTCCGGATGATATTGCGGAGGCTGCTCGACGCCTTTCATGGCTCCGATTTCGGGAAGAACTTGCTGGAGGAGCCAGGTTTCATCCAGAAGTTCGAAGGCCCGCCGCGCCGCACCCTCGGTGAGAAGTTTGGTGAGTTCTTCGCGAAGGCGCTCCGGGGAAACTTGGTGGATCTCCCCGACGTGGCGGCGTATGGCCCGAAACGTGGCGGCTTCGATTTCGAAGCCGAAGCGCGCCGCAAATCGCACTGCGCGCATCATGCGGAGTTTGTCTTCTGCGAAACGGCGCTCGGGCTCGCCGATGGCTCGAATGACTTTCGCTTCGAGGTCCGCCTGCCCGCCGACGAAATCGAGCACTTCTTCCGTGTCGTGCCGCATTAGCAGACCGTTGATCGTAAAGTCGCGGCGTTGCACATCTTCCTGCGGGGCCTTTGAGTAAACGACGCGGTCCGGATGGCGGCCATCACTGTAGCCCACGTCCGAGCGGAACGTGGCAACTTCGACTTTCAGTCCATCTCGGGGAATCAAGATCACTCCGAACTGCGCACCGACCGCGATGCTCTCGGGGAACAGCCTCACCACCTGTTCCGGCGTGGCATCGGTGGTCACATCGTAATCGGCGGGCTCGCGGCCGAGAAGCAAGTCGCGCACGCATCCGCCCACCAGCAGCGCCTGGTAACCGTTGCCGCGGAGTGTCTCGCAGATCGAGTTGGCCATTTCGCGCAGGCTCACGCTGTGATTATGCGACAGTCGGGGCCGCGAGGGGAGTTCGGTGTGTTCGATAGTTTCCGTAAGCTCTTGTAAGGCCCGCCTTCTGAGGCGGGCCGTTCTTCGGCGCGAGAAAGAGATTCCCACCGACAATAAGGTCCTCTTTTCTCTTACTGAGAACTGAAAACTGACAACTGAGAACGAATTAAAACAAGTGAACCCAGTATTCGTTGTCAACGAATCGAATCTGCTTCAAGCGGCCACACGACGCTACTTGCTGCGGAAGACGAGGCAAGTTATATCGTCGGATTGCCGCGTGGCGCCCACGAATTCATCCACGCGCTTCATTAAGAATTGAAGGGTTTGCTGAGCATCCCAATCCGGCAGATTGCGAATGGAGCTGAGCCAGCGGAGGTTGCCAAATTCCTCTCCGGATTCGTTGAAAGCCTCGACAACGCCATCGGTGAAGAAAATCAACGCATCGCCCGGTTTGAGCTCCAGTGAAGCAGTTTCATACTTCACGGACGATTGGATTCCAAGGGGCAGACCGCCGGCTTCCAGTGTTTCAAGCGTGCCATTGGCGCGGCGTAGAATCGGGGCGTTATGGCCGGCATTGACGTAGGTCAGATTCCGTGACAACGGATTGTATTCCGAGAGAACCGCGGTCGTGAAGCGCAGGCCATTCAAGCTGTGCGCGCAAGCATAGCGATTCAGCCGCGCCACCAGATCCGCAAGCGGAGCATTTTCTGGGGCGATGGTCCGTAGACTCGCCTGCAGAGTGGCCATTAGCAGCGCGGCGGGAACGCTTTTGCCGGCCACATCGGCGATCACCACCATTAGTTTTTCGCGATCTTCCGGGTCCGGATAGAACGCGTCGTAATAATCACCAGCGACAGAATTTTGCGGGCGCGTCGCGAAGGCGATGTTCGCGCCCGTGACTTCGGGCGGTTGCGAAGGCACAAGCCAGGTTTGAATCTCTCTGGCGATTTCCAGGTCGCGTTTCATCGTCACCTTGTCCGCCAGTTCCAGCGAGAGCAAGAGCAGGAAGACAAAGGCGGCGATAACTTCGAAATTCACGTCGAAAGCAAAGTTCTGCCCCACCTTAAGCTTGATTCCAGACATCACCAACATCACAAGCGCCACGAGCAACAGGACACGCCGCGCCGGCGTCATCTTCATCAACAACGACCAGAAGAGCGTTTTCGCTATCCGGAACCAGCGCTTGAATCCGCGATGGGTTTCCAGTTCCTCCGAGTCCGCCTCTTTCATGTAAAAGCCATAACTTGCGCGGGCATCGGCCGTAAATTGCGACCACAATTCATCAATCTGGCGGCCTTCGCTGACGCGCTGCCAGAATTGGCGCA
>DATNLB010000011.1:0-3382 GCA_035603095.1 Candidatus Acidiferrales bacterium | reverse complement strand
ATACGCCGCTCGCGGTCATCTCCAACTACATTCAGATGCTGGCGAAGCAGATGCCGGAGGGTGACCCCCGCCAGTCCATCATCGACAAAATCGTCAAGCAGACGTTCCGCGCCAGCGAAATCGTTAACAATCTGCTCAATTTTTCGCGGACCGGCGCGGCCGAAGCCGCGGACATTGATGTAAACCGTGTCGTCGAAGAGACCTTGTCGCTGGTGGCTCACCCGCTCAAGACCTCGCACATCCAGGTCGTGAAGCAACTCGGCGAACCGCTGCCGGCCGTTCGCGGATCAGCCAACAAGCTGCAGCAGGTCTTCTTGAACCTTTTCTTGAACGCGCGTGATGCCATGCCCGGCGGGGGAATGCTCGAAGTTCGCACCGCGGCGCACAACGGCAGCGTCGAAATCGAAGTGGCGGATACCGGCGCCGGCATCGCGCGCGAACACATCCACCGCATCTTTGACCCCTTCTTCACCACCAAGGCCAACGGCCGCGGCACGGGCCTGGGGCTCTCCGTGAGTTACGGCATCATCAAGGAACACGCGGGGAAGATTGATGTTCGCTCCACGCCCGGCAAAGGCACCTCCTTCCACGTTGAGTTCCCGGCGGTCAGGAAAGCGGTCCATGTCTAAGGGTTCCATCCTGGTCGTCGACGACGAATCGGAAATCCGCGAGGGCCTCGAACTCCTGCTGAGAGGTGAAGGCTACGGCGTCTCCAGCGCGGAAACGGGCGAATCGGGCCTCGAGAAATTGGAACAGCATCCTTATGATCTTCTCCTGCTGGACGTCAGCTTGCCGGACCGCAACGGTCTCGACATGCTCAAGGAGATTCACCGCCGCGATCCGCAGCTCTCCATTGTGCTGATCACCGCCTACGGTTCGATCGATATGGCTCGCGCCGCTTTCAAGAATGGCGCGATGGACTACATCACCAAGCCGTGGTCCAACGATGAATTGCTTGCCCAGGTGGCGCAAGCGGTGGAATCGCGCCGGCTTCGCGATGAAAACGTCCAGCTCAAGCGTGCCCTCAAGCAGCGCTTCAATTTCCCGAGCATTGTCGGCAAGAGCGACAGAATGCAAGTGCTTCTGAACCTCGTCACGCAGGTTGCGCCTTCGCGCTCCACGATTCTCATCAGCGGCGAAAGCGGCACGGGTAAGGAACTCATCGCCAAGGCGATTCACTCGGCCTCCACCCGCGCGGACAAAGCCTTTGTGCCCGTAAATACGGGATCGATCCCCGTGGATCTCCTGGAGTCCCAGCTTTTCGGCCATGTGAAGGGCGCCTTCACCAGCGCCGTTGCTTCGAAAAAGGGCCTCTTCGAAATCGCCGACCAGGGCACCATTTTCTTCGATGAAATCGCCACCATTAGCCCCGAAACGCAGGCCAAGCTTCTGCGCGTGATTCAGGAGCGCGAATTCATGCGCCTCGGCGGCACCGAGCAACTCAAGGTTGACGTGCGCATCGTAGCCGCTTCCAACGTCGACCTCCTCACTCTCGTTCGCGAGGGCCGCTTCCGCGAGGATTTGTTTCACCGCCTGAACGTGATTCACCTGCAGATTCCGCCGCTGCGCGACCGCCGCGAAGATGTGCCCCTTCTGCTGGCGCATTTCCTGGACCGCTATTGCCAGGAAAACTCGAAGCCGCTCCGGCAATTCACGCAGGCGGCCATGAAGCTTCTGATGGATTACGACTGGCCCGGCAACGTGAGGGAACTCGAAAACGTCGTCGAGCGCGCAGTCGTCCTTTCCACGCAGGAGCGTGTTGACGCGGACCTGCTCCCGGAAAGCATTCGCAGCAAGGAAATTGTTCGCGGCGTGCGCCTGCAGCTCTCGGAATTTTTGCCGCCTCTTCCCGGCGAACCCGGTTCGCGTTCCCCCGCGGACCATCCGCAGCCGTCCTTGTTCCAGATCATGGACGAAATCGAGCGCCGCATCATCATGGACATGCTGGAGCGCACCGGCTGGAATCAGACCGAAGCGGCCGAGCGTTTTCTCATTCCGCTTTCCACGCTCAACCAGAAAATCAAGCGGCTTGGAATTGATGTCCGCCGCCGTGGCCGAGGCGATGAAACGTTGTCTGCCTCGATCGGAAAATAGCCGCGAGCGGTGCACGATCATTTCTTTTCCTTCCACTCTCTGGCGAATTAGCCTGTATAATCGCCAACACTAACCTTGGATCGTTATGGCCGAGCTGCTATTAGCTTCGCATTTATCCGGCGCCGCATCGTTCCGAAACGAATGGTACGCGCTCGTCGAGTGCGCTTCCCCATGGCACAATCGGCAGCGACTTCGTGACTTGCTCCGTTCTGTGGAGTGGGCTCGCTTGCTCATCCTCGCCGAAGAACACGGCGTGGCCGCCCATCTGGCCGCGTGTCTCTCGGATCTCGATTGGGATCTGGTCCCGGGAGAAATAAAGCAAGCGCTTGTGGATCGCCAGCGTGCGCAGAATTTTCTTACTTTGAGGCTGACGGCGGAGCTGTTTTGCCTATTGGACCGGTTCACCTCGGAGGGCATCGGCGCCCTGGTCGTAAAAGGGCCAGCGCTCGCGGTGCAGGCGTACGGCGACCCGGCGATGCGCGCCTATGGCGACTTGGATTTGCTCGTTCGCCAGCGGAACATTCGCCGGGCCACGGAATTGATGATCGCTGCTGGTTACGACGCCGCAGTCCCGCTCAGCGCCATCGATGCCGGCAAAATCCCCGGCCAGTATCTTTTTTCCAACCCGGGTTCGAAACTTCTCGTCGAGCTGCACAACGATCTCACCTTGCGCTATTTTCCCCGCCGGCTCCCGCTCGAGGCTTTTTTCGCGCGGCAAATCCGCGTGCGTTTCGATGCCCATGAAGCTCCCGCTCTTTCGGTGGAAGACGAACTCGTGCTGATCTGCATCCACGGCGCAAAACATTTTTGGGAGCGCTTGATGTGGATCGCTGACGTCGCTGCGCTGGTCTCGCGCCAAACAGGTATCGATTGGCAGCGCGTTGCGGATTCGGCGCAAGCAGTCGGCGCGGAACGCATGCTCCACACTGGCCTGCGCCTCGCCTCAGATTTGCTCCAGGCGCGGCTACCGGACAAGGTTCAAGCAACGGTGCGGGCGGATGCGGTGGCTCGAAGCCTCGCGGAACAAAGTGGCAAGTGGCTGCCTGCCGCGGGCTATGCGCCGCCCGGCCTCTTCGAGCGCGCCGCATTTCGCTTGCGCATGCACGGCGGCCTCCTTTCCGCTCCTGCCTATCTGTTGCGGCTCTCTCTCTCTCCGACCGAGGAAGACTGGAACGACCCAAGCCAAGCAAAGAGCCACTGGCTCCCTGATGGCGTACGCCGGCCGTTCCGCCTCGCGCGCAAGTATGGCCGCCGCGGCAATTCCTGATCTTCCGATTTCATTGACATC
>DATNLB010000026.1:0-5020 GCA_035603095.1 Candidatus Acidiferrales bacterium | reverse complement strand
ACTTCGTCGAGGAAGAGCGTGCCGCGGTCGGCGAGTTCGAAGCGGCCGATTTTTTGGCTGATGGCGCCGGTGAACGCGCCGCGCTCGTGGCCGAAGAGTTCGGATTCGAGAAGACCGCTGGGAATGGCGGCGCAATTGATTTTAACGAAGGTGCGATCGCGGCGCGGACTGAGATTATGGATGGCGCGGGCGAAGAGCTCCTTGCCCGTGCCGGTTTCACCGAGGAGCAGGACGGCGGTGCCGGCGGGGGCGGCGAGCTCGACCTGGGCCAAGGCGCGCTTGAGCGCGGGACTCTCGCCGACGATTTCTTCAAAATTGAATTCACTGCGAATTTCTTCCTCGAGGTAGAGCTTTTCTTCGGCGAGCTTATTTTTCAGGGCGTCGATTTCCTTGAAGGCCAGGGCGTTTTCAACGGCGATGGCGACCTGCGCGGCAACGGGCTGAAGGAGCTCGACGTCCTCCGTGGTGAAAAAATCGAGCCTGCGGCTCGCGAGATTGAGTGTGCCGAAAGTATGGCCGTGATGGATCAACGGGATGCAGCAGACGGCTTGCAAGCCTTCGGCGCGAAGGGTGCGGATAATTTCCGTGTCGTAACGGTCGAGTTCGGAGCCCCGCGCGATCAAGGGCTGGCTGGTGGCGATAGCGCGTCCCGCAGGAGACGTGTCACGCGGAACCAGCGTCTCCGACTTGAAGATGCTCTGGTTGCCGGGAAAATCGAGGGCGTGAATCTTGAGCAATCCGGTTTGGGAATCGAGGAGCGCGAGGCTGGTGTAGTCGTGGTGAATGACGCGCTCGAGAGTGTTGACGATGCCGCGGAAGAGTTCGGGGAGTTCGCGGCTGGTGATCAGGAGATTGTTGATTTCGAGAAGAACCTGGAGGCGGTCGCGCTGGCGCGCGAGTTGCGATTGGTAAGCCTGGGAAGTGGCGAAATTCAGGGCGTTATCAACGGCCACGGCCACCTGGCTGGCGACGCGCTCCATAAATTGCAGCTCGGTGTCTGTGATGCACTGAGGGGTAAGACGGCCGAAACCCATGGCGCCGAGGCGGTGCTGGGCGGTCGTGAGCGGAAGAATCGCCAGTGAGCGCACATTGTGCTCACGCAAGCGTTTCAGAAAATCCGGGAAACGCGTCTCCTCTTCGGTGTCGCTGACCACAAAGGACTGTTGCGTCTGCCAGACCCAGCCGGAGGGATTGCCTTCAACAGGAGATTCGCTGCCGGCGACCTTTTCTCCGGGGATGCGGGTAGCGAGAACGTGAAGGCGCATGACGTTGCGAGCGGGATCGTGGAGGACGAGAGTCAGGAAATCGAAGTCGATGACGGAGCGCAAGCGGTCCGAAAGATCGTGAAAAAGCGCGGGGAGATCGCGCTGCTGGGCGATGGCCTCGCTGACTTCAAGCAAGGCTTCGAGCTGACGCCGGGAGTGTTCGAGCGGGGAGGTGAACGCCACTTCCGGCGGGGAGATGACGGGATCCGCCATAGAAGGCAGGATAACATCTGGGTTGGCGAGGGCTCAACTTTAGGCATTACCGAATGGGGCTTAGCCAGAATGATAGAGACAAGCCGTGCGAGCAACACCTGTTCTGGAATTCACGCACCGCACAGATACGCTGAACGAGTAGGGCCCTTTGAGAGATCACCGTTATTCACCTATCTTTTTAACGTCCGATGATTTCTTTCCAGTGATTTGCACTCTCAGAGGCAGTTTCGTCTGTTCATAGAAATGATCGTATTGAAAGTAACCATTCCACACTCCGCAGTCCCGGACATCCCACGCTCTTCCAACTTGCTCCCACTCCGCTAAGAATTGGGATTCTCCCTCACCGAATTCTCCTGGGTGGTATAGATACATGGCCACGAGCTTGAATTTCACAGTGGCAGAGATCCAGTCACCAGGTTGAATTGTAAGCAGGCTACCCGCCGAGAACTTGGAACCATATACCCACTGGGTGGAGCTCTCCAAAAGCACGCCATTACCGCTATGTTTGCCTAACAAAACTCGAAAAGTTGCCGCTTCCCAATTAAGGTGATTGGGATCTTGGCCGTCTCTTATTATGCTCCGGTCCGTGCTCCATGGAATTTGGATTGATTGCTTCCCAATGTTCCGCAGATGAACCTCGGCCTGCAATTCGCTTCCCTCCGTAGGTTTCATATCACTCACAGAGATCATCGATACCTCAATTTCCCGAAGCTGATGTTCCTCTGGTTCAACCCATCCGTCGGCAATGCCTCCGCCAGAGAACGTCTTGCAACCTTCGGGCAGATTCGTCTTTTCCTCCTTTTCGGCGGACTCGGCCGGTTTGAGCGGTTGAGCAAGGTCTAGTGAACCGACTTGCTGTCCCTGAATGGAGGCAAAAAGCACTGATAAAGAGACGGCGTGCTGCATCAACCGCATTTGTACTTCCTGAGGAGAGCACTCCGCGCGAGCTACAAGTCTATCGCTCTCCTATGTCAAAAAAGGACGCATGTCGAGCCCCGGTGGCGATGAGATGCTCGATGGCGGCGACGGGTTGGATGCCGCCGCGGGCGCCGACGGCGGTGCAGTTGAGCGCAGCGGCGGCGCAGGCGAAATCGAGCTGGCGCTGCAAAGGCCAACCCTGCAAGAGTCCATAGATAAAGCCGGCGTGAAAAATGTCTCCAGCGCCGGTGGTGTCAACGGGCTGGATGCAAAACGCGGCGGCGTAGTGGAATTGCTTTCCGTCCCAGGCCAATACTCCTCCTTCGCCCAGCGTTGCAGCGGTAAGGCGGCAGCCAAATCGTTCCCGCAGCGCGGGCAGGGACTTGCGCAAATCCGGTTCTTCCATGAGCCGCCCGGGAATGTCCCGGCTGGTGATGAGGTAGCTGATATTCTTCAGCAGCGCTTCGACGCCCGGATAAATTTCATCCAAATCAGCGATAACCGGGACGCCGGCGGCGCGGGCCCAGCCTGCGGCTACGGTAGCCGCGGCAGTATCGTGCCCATCTACGTGAAGAGCACGCGACTCGGTGATCCATTCGCGCCGGAGTTCCTCTGGGCGAAGGGCCAAGCGCGTGTCGCGTTTCCATAGAACGGTGCGTTCGCCGGCGTCATCCACCAGAATGAACGCTTGCTGGCTGGAACACCCGGGGGCCATGAAGAGATGCGCCTCGACGCCGAGCCGGGCAAATTCCGCGCGGTGCATGGCAGCAGCGCCGTCGTCGCCCAGTTTACCGACGTAACGGCTGCGCAATCCCCATTGCTGGCAAGCAACCACGGCGGTGGCGACCTGGCCGCCGGGCAAGACATTCGCGGAACGAAATTCGACCTTGGAACCGCGCGCGGGATAGTGTGCCACGGGAATCAGGGTGTCGGTGGCATTGAGTCCAACGCCGACGACGTCAACTTTGGAGGATTCGGCCATTTTTGCCTGCGCCACTGTAGACGAAGCGCCGGAATTTGCAAAGGCGGACCTCTGACTCAGTGAAAACGCGTCGTTCGCCAGAGTTTGAGGCCGCAAACGAGAAGAAGAGCCAATGTGGCGGCGCTCAAAACGGCGGCGGGGCCCCAATGGAAAGAGAGGCGCGGGGCGCGCGCCATCGTTGCAAAAACCGTGAAGATACCGGTGGCCACGGCAACCACGAACCAGTCCAGCGCGCTCCTTGAAGGTTTTAGTTCACCGGCGGCTTGGCGCCCGTCCATGCGGGCTTCCACGTAGTCTGCCGAAACGCCGTAGCGCTGGGATTCGCGCTGCGCGGCGTCCTTCCAGCGCATTTGTTCCTTGCCGATGGCGGAAGAAAAGGCAATTGCGCCGACGCCCAACATCATCAGGAGGGAGCCTCCAATGACTTGCGTGTAGGTCGAGGCACCGCGGCCGTGCAACTCACCAAAGACCAAGGTGCCCCACAACAGACCCCAGAGCTGATTCGAATTGGAAAGCGGAATGCCCCGGCTGATGCCTATGTACTTGGCCGCGTATTGCTGAAAGACGTCACCGATCACCCAAACAAAGCCGCCCAGCATCAGCCAGAAGAGAACGTCGCGGGCGCTCGCTAGTTCGCGCCAGAGAGGAGCCAGGCCGAGGTAGCTGACGGCGAGAGTGGCCATCATTCCCAGCTCCCCGAACGTGAAGAAGGTGACAAACGAAAGTGGATTCATGCCGGTCAAGTACGCTTTGCGATAGGGGATGTACATTGTCCCCCAGAGGATTCCCGCGCCCAGGGCGGCCCAGACACCGCGCAGGGAATGCGCCGCGGGAGCTGCGGTGGAAGAGGCCACGGCCAGCAAGGCCGCGCCCGCGCACATTACCAGCGCGCCACCCAACACACCCGTCCAGCGCCGCCAGCCGGCCTGGCGCAGCTCATTGAAGAAAAGAAAACCCCAGAGAATGCCGAGAAGGCTATTCGAATTCCACAAGGGAAAGGCGATGCTCAAGCCGATGTCACGGATGGCGAAAATCGTCAGCGTGTTGGCCACGGCCCAGAGGCATCCGGCAAGAAGCGCCCAAATGATGAGGTGCGGCGCCCGGCGAACGTCGGCGCGGACGGACGAGGTGCCCAGAATTAGCGCGGGCAGGCTCCAGCGCGCCAGAAAAACTCCGATGACCATGATGAGCGAAATGACCATCGGCGAGATGCCGATGGTCACGAGTTTCGTGGGCGCTTCCGCGGCACCGAGCCAGGCTCCCGCCGCGAAGCCGGAAAGGATTCCGAGCAGTTGAAGCTTTTTCGCACGCGACAGGTCTGGGATTGCAGGGGCGAACTGGGAAGGCGAGACAGGAGGCATTTTGCTCCGTTTCGAAATCAGCGAATAAACCGAAGTAGAAGCAATCCACCCATCAGGACGGCGACGGGCACCCAAAAATGGATGTCGGTAAGAATGCTCGCGAGGCGACTCGTGTTGGGCTGATTTGTGGGGGACCTATGCACGGATCAGCGCTCCTTGAGATCAGCGGTCCAGTTCACAACGGCAGTGAGCGTACTGGAGGGCCGGTTTCCTTCGTAGACAACCACGAAGCGCAGGCCATCCGCGCTTACGTCGTAACGGCCGAAAACGCCGTAAGAGTG
>DATNLB010000334.1:0-4415 GCA_035603095.1 Candidatus Acidiferrales bacterium | reverse complement strand
TTCTGGTTTCGCCAATTCGGCCAACACCGGCACGCGCACGCGCCGGGATTGCTGGGAGGCTTCCAGCAGGATCTTCTTCCAGCGCTCCGCTCGCTTGGCTGCGGCAATGAGCAATGCTTTTTCGCTACGCTCGGCGGCGAGCGGCACAATCGTGCTCACCCCCAGCTCCGTGGCCTTTTCAAGCGCCCATTCGAAAGCGTCAAACTTCACCACGGCCAGCAGCAGCGTGACGTCCACGCTAGGGTGGAACGCGGGCAGCTCCTCGACCAGGGCGAATTGCACGCGATCGCGGGCCACACTCTCGATCCGGCCGAGCCACACTCGCTGGCCGTCGCTTAGCTCATAGAGCTGGCCCGTTTGGGCGCGCAACACGCGTCCGAGGTGATGCGCCGCCTCGCCGTCCATGAAGGCGCGATCAGCCACGAATTGTTCAACGAAGAACCGCCGCCGCATCGTCAGATTCTAAGACAACTCAGAACCTCAAGGCACGCAAAGCTATCGCCGAGATGAATGCTTCCGTTTTGAACTTGTCCACCCGGTATCCTGGCCAACTGGGGAGGTCAGAACTTGACGATTGTTTCGGAGTGGCCACCACCCGGAAGTTGGCTAGCCACTCACTACAAGAGTGTTTCTCGGGAGTTATCCTTGAGAACGACTTTCAGATGAAGACTCTCGGACCACTCCAGCAGGCGTAGATTTGGATGTACGGACAGGAATCCTCAACCAAAGGAAGAATCCGACCTTCAGTTGCGCAATCAACCGTGGAGGAACGAAGAGTCTGACGGCGATGGGAATCGGCATATGGTTAATGCATGCAAAAGGACTAATTAAACCCGATGAAATTGCGCGCAAGAACGTTGCTGAGCGTTGCTCTTTCCCTGGTGAGCCTGATCGCGATCCTGTACTCGGTGGCGCGGGTTTCTATGATGCGCAGTTTTGCAACCCTCGAGGCCGATGACACGCGCCAGAATGTCGCGCGCTCCACCGCTGTCTTAAACGACGACCTCGCCACGCTCGACAACGCCACCAGTGATTACGCCGCTTGGGACGATACTTGCGCATACCTTGAGGGCAGAAAGCCCGACCTTCCGATCAGCGAATTCCCAGATCCGTGGTTTCCGCGTTTGCGGATCGACTTCGTTCTGATCTTCGATCCCCATGGCCGGCAGGTGTTTGCTAAGGCCTATGACCCTGTGGCGGGAAGAGCGACGGAAATTCCGCAAGGTCTCTGGGCGCATCTTGCACCCGGCTCGCTTCTGATGCATCACACTCATCCTGGGAGCAAGGTGCTGGGAATAGCGCTGCTTACCTCCGGCCCAGTGCTGATTGATTCGCAACCCATTATCGATAGCCAGAGCCGGGGCCCGATTCGCGGCACGTTCATCGCGGGACGCCGTCTGAACGCCGTGGAGGTCACGCGCCTCGCCGGCATCTCCCACCTTGCCTTGACCCTGCACCGCCTCGATGAGGCAGGGTTGCCGAACGACATTGAATCCGCGCGCGCTGCTCTCACTGCGTCCTCGCGTACCTTGCAGCGTCCGCTCAATTCCAACGATATCGCCGGATATGGACTGATCGACGATATCTATGGAAAAGACGATCTGATTCTGCGCGCAGTCATGCCAAGAAAAATAATGCAGCAGGGCAAAGCCAGCCTGTTCCATTTCCTCGTGTCGTTGCTCATGGCGGGATTCGTGTTTGGTCTGGTGACCATGTTACTCATGGAAACATTGGTGCAGTCCCGTGTCATCCGGCTGAGCGACGGCGTGGCAGCCATTGGCGCCAGCGGAGACCTCTCAGCGCGTATTCCCCAGCAAGGCCGCGACGAAATTGCCGGACTGGGCGCAGGCATAAACCGCATGTTGGAGGCACTGGAACTTTCCCGCCACGAGCTTCACAAGGCTAAGGAAAGCGCGGAGGCGGCGAATCGAGCGAAGAGTGAATTCGTGGCGAACATGAGCCATGAAATCCGCACCCCGCTTAACGGTGTCATTGGAATGACGGACCTAGCTCTCGAGACGGACCTCAATGCGGAGCAACGAGAATACTTGGAGACAGTCAAAATGTCTGCGGATTCTCTCTTCACCGTAATCAACGACATCCTTGATTTTTCGAAGATTGAGGCGGGCAGGATTGATCTGGAACAGATCGATTTCAATCTGCGCGATTGTCTGGAAGCAACACTGAAAACACTCACAGTGCGGGCGGACGAAAAGAGGTTGGAGCTGCTTTGCGAAATTGCTCCCGACGTGCCGGAGGTTGTGAATGGCGATTCGAGCCGCCTACGCCAAGTTCTACTAAACCTCCTCGGTAACGCCATCAAGTTTACCAGTGAAGGGGAAGTGGCGCTGCGTGTTCAAAAAGACGCCGAGGACGGCGGAAGCTGTACCTTGCACTTTACGGTATCGGATACAGGAATTGGGATCCCACTAGAAAAGCAACAGGTAATTTTTGAACCCTTTACCCAGGCTGATACGTCCACAACGCGGAAGTACGGCGGCACCGGCCTGGGGCTGACTATTTCAACGCGTCTGGTGGGAATGATGGGCGGAAAAATCTGGGTGGCCAGCGACGTCGCCCGTGGGACGGAGTTTCACTTCACGGCCCTTATGGGAATTGCAGATGTGAACGCGATTGAAGTGGGAAGCATTGCGCCGCCGGAAAATCTGCGGGGCCTGAAGGTTCTCGTAGTGGACGATAACCGTACGAACCGCCGGATTCTGGAAGGCATGCTGAGGCGTTGGGATATGAAGCCAACGTCGGTCGAAGGCGGCGAAGAGGCACTGACTCAACTCTCAACCGCTCGAGCAACGGCGGAGCCCTACGCCCTGATTTTGACCGACATGCATATGCCAGTGATGGATGGCTTCAGCCTGGTGGAGCGAACTCGGCAGCTTCCGGAACTATCAACGGCCACGATTATGATGCTGACTTCTGCTGCCCATCGAGGAGATGCGGCGCGCTGCCAGGAACTGGGAGTCGCGGCATACCTGCTGAAGCCTATCCGACAGTCCGAATTGCGCGAGGCGATTGCCCGCGTGCTCGGGGCAAAGGAACAAAAAGGCGCTATTCCGCTGGTGACCCGGTATTCTCTGCAAGACACCCGCGATCTCCTTAGTTCTTTGCGCGTGCTGTTGGTGGAAGACAATACAGTTAATCGACTGCTGGCAACGAGGTTGCTTGAGAAGAGGGGACATCACGTCGTGGTTGCCGGGAATGGGCGCGAGGCGCTCAACGCACTCGAAAACGAGAGCTACGACTTGGTTTTCATGGATGTGCAGATGCCTGAGATGGACGGAATTGAGGCAACCGTCGCGATTCGAGGAAGGGAGAAGACGAACGGCAAACACCAACCAATTGTCGCCTTGACCGCCCACGCGATGAAGGGCGATCACGAACGTTGCCTCGATGCCGGCATGGACGGGTATCTTTCCAAGCCAATCCGGCCTCAGGAACTCGACGAGATCCTCGAGAACTACGTGGCCAGAAGGATCGAGGCCGTGAAAGCTATGTGAAGGCACCAAGTTAATCCACCGCATGGCAACAGATAAAGAAGTGGTCTAGGAAGAGAACATAGTGCAACCAAAAGATCCCACTCCGGAACCCATTGTGAATGAGGCTGAGCTGCTCGCACGAGTAGATAATGACGCTGGGTTATTGCGCGAGTTGATTGCGATTTTTAAAGTTGAGTTCCCGCGCCATCTAAGCGACCTGCGGGAAGCGATTGGTCAGGGGAACCTGAACAGTGTCCGGAAATCATGCCACACGATGAGGGGGATGCTTTTAAGTCTTGGAGCCACACGAGCCACTGCAGCTGCGGCCCAGTTGGAGCAATCGGGGGACTCTAGCGACGGCGCCGAATTGAAAAGCGCCTTGGCGCGTTTTGAGAGCGAAGTTATGAATCTGCTCCCGGCGTTGGAAGCCTGTGTGGCGAAGGCCGGGCCATGAGAATTCTTATCGCAGATGACGATGTTCTCTCCCTCCGCCTGTTGGAGAGAACCCTGGAGCGCGGTGGATACGAAGTGACCGCCGTTCAGAACGGGCGACTTGCTGCGGAACACTTGTGCCGGCACGACGGACCACGTCTTGCGCTGCTGGATTGGGTCATGCCAGAACTAGATGGGCCCGCAGTTTGTCGCCAAGTGCGACAGAAACGTCAGCAGGTTTACGTGCATATGGTCCTGCTGACCTCAAAAGAATCGAAACAGGACGTAATTGAGGGACTGGAGTCCGGCGCCGACGACTACTTGATCAAGCCATTCGATTCGGCGGAATTGAAGGCTCGGCTTCGAACGGGGCTGCGCATTCTCCAGTTGGAAGACAGATTGGTTGAGGCGCGGGAAGATATGCGCTTTAAGGCGACACACGATCCACTGACTGGCCTTTTCAATCGTGGGATCATCATGGATCTATTG
>DATNLB010000051.1:0-7330 GCA_035603095.1 Candidatus Acidiferrales bacterium | reverse complement strand
CAACACACCTCATCACCGGCGACCTTCGCCATTTTGGGCCGTATTTCGGCAAGAAAATCGAAGGGATTCTGATTGTGACACCATCTCAGTATCTGAAAACTCACCAGCCGCACTAACCAACCACTGTGGCCGAGGCTGGATTTACTGAATACGCCGTACCCGTCCTAGCCGGAGTGGATCGAAAAATGTATTGAGCTGCGCTCAACCGTGCTGATCTGGATTTATGTTGGCGACACTGCCTGGCGCAAAGATGCCCGCTTCGCCGAAGTGCAGCGAAAAATGGGTCTCCATTTCTAGTGTCCGCCGGGCGCATGGCGACCACTCAAGCTTGCCTTTTGCCGGTGTAAGGCTGATCCGCCCGATGGATTTCGGGGTCCCCAGACGTGGCCATTGTCAAACCGCAACCCAACCCACCATTTCTTCAGAGCGTCTGAAACCTTTCCTTCACTTCTCGCACAAACTCGAGGAATTTCGGGGAGTTCGTGATTTCGGGATGCCAGCACATGTCGCGCTCAATGAGGTCGTAGGTTTCCTGAATCCGCGCCCCGGGGACAGTGTTTCCGCTGGCGTCGCGATCCCGTCCCATGAGCCACAAGTGATCCGCCACGGTCGCCGCCGCGGTCACGTCGTGCGTTACGACAATGATGGTGTTCAGTTCGTCCAGGCAGGCAATCTCGTTGATCAATTCGCAGACTTTTGCTTCCATCACTACATCGAGGCCGGAGAACGGCTCGTCCATGAGCAGAAAATGTTCGCTGCACAGAAGCTGTTGCGCGATGGCGACGCGCTGGCGCTGGCCGCCGGAAATCTGCGCGGGATAGAGTTGCGACTGGTCCAGCATGTCCAGCCGCTTGAGGTACTGCAGCACTTTTTCATGCGCGGCTTCATGACTCTTTTCCATTTGATTCGCGGCGAGCAGCAGGTTGCTGAAAATCGTGCGGTTTTCGAACAGCGGATAATTCTGCGCGACCACACCGACCATCCCAGCCTTGACGGGGGTCAACGTGGAATTGACCAGAACCTGTCCGGACGTGGGGTGATTCAGCCCGGCGATGATTCGAAAGAGCTGCGTCTTGCCGATGCCCGAAGGCCCGAGAAAACCAACGACCTGGCCCTGGGTGCGGCCCTCGCGAACGATGTCGCGAATTTCCGCGTTCACATCGCGAAGGATGACCTTGTCTTCGTAAGAAAGGCTGACGTGGTCAATCTTAAGAAGCGTTTCGCGGTAGGTGCAGCGCTCGGGCACGGATGATCCTCACAGATCCATAAGTTACTATCTTTTTTCAAGCTGCAAGTCCGCGTAGGGGAACAGAAATTTCTTCGCCAACCCCAGCGCGTAATCCTGAAACAAGCCAATCAACAGGATTGCGATTTGAATCGCAAACACGGCCTCGAGCCGGAAGTGCTTGTTCTGATTCAGCAACAAGGCACCGATCCCCCCCTCTGACCGCGAGATGCCTTCGACCATGGTGAGCATCATCCAGCCCATAGCGGCGTTCTGGCGCATGGCATCGAAAGCAGCGTCGGCTCTGCCCAGCACAATCACTTCCCAGACGACGCGCCACTCGCCCATGCGCAGGGTGCGCGCCAGGTCAAACTTTTCTTTCGGGACCTGCGCCACCACGTCGATCATGCTGGTCACAAAAAACACCGCGACGCCGAAGACCAAAAGGCTTACTTTCAGCCGGTGTCCGCTGGAAAAAATAATAGTGAAGAAAAACGTGAGGCCCACCATGCCGAGAAAGCGGCCCTTGGAGACGGCCATGGCGATCGGCTGGAACGCAGGGACCACCGTGAGGTAAGCCAGGCCTAGGGAAATCAGCGTCGCCCACGCCATGGCTTGCAGATTCAACGAGAAACTGACGATGAGTTCCTGCCCTAGTCCTTCGTGACTCCAAAGGTCAACGAAGGCCCGCCACACATCCATCGGTTTCGGAAGAAAAACATAGGTCGAGGTCGCCCACACAATCAGCAGTACCGCAACCTGGAAGACAATGATGAACCGGAACGCCGCTTTCGAAATCACCCGGTTCGGAGAAAACGCGCCTAGAATTTCGTACCAAAAGCTGCCGCGGCCCGCTGCCGGCGCGCGACTTGCGGCCGGTGCTGCGTTCGTTCCCATCGTTCCGGCCGCCGGCTTCATGGGATTCACGCGGGGCTCCCTATTCCTTGCCCGACAGAATTATTTCCACGCGGCGGTTTCTGGCGCGGCCGTCCGCGGTGGCGTTCGAAGCGAGGGGTTTCGAATCGCCATAGGCATGAATTCGAAAACGGCTGTCCGGGAAGTTCGCGGGAGCTTTTCGCTGCAGCCAGTCTCTCACTGCCTGAGCACGCCGCTCCGCCAAATCCATATTTCCTTCGCGGGTGCCGGTATTGTCAGTGTGTCCGTTCAAAGTGACGAAGAGGGCGCCGGCAATCGCCAGGTCGTCCTTGATCTCGTACATCTTGCGTTCGCCGTCGGTCGTGAAGGAAGCCTTGCCGGTATCGAACTCGATGCTCCAGTCGCGCTTCGAAACTACCGTACCTGTGTCGCCGCTGGAAGTGAACGTAGCGACATCGGCTTCGGCGCCGCTCTGCGAGAGCATCGAAGACGCCCCGAGAACATAAGAAGTATCGAGAATTTCCTTCACGTCAGGAATCTTGTTGGCGTCCTTGAAGAGTTCCGGATATTGCTGAGTGGCGATGTTTCCGAACACCGTGTAGGTGGAGCGGAAATTGTTATTCGCGCCGGGCTGCAATCCAAACAGCAGCAGATTGTCATTCAGATTGTTTACGGCGGAACCACCGAGCTCCACCATGTTGCCGGTCTTATCCTGCTCGCGCGTTCCCAGGTAATACTTCAGCCAGTAAGCGCCATTTTGCTCGTTGTACACCTTGGCGCTGATCGCGGCGGCGCGCTTGAGCGCCTCCGGGAAGGCTTTGAGTTGGTCCGCGGCTTCAAAGCTGGCCGCGAGCATTCCCTGGACTTCGTTGCGGTGGTCTTGATTGAACTTCTTGATGCCTATGATAACGTCCGGCATCTGCGAGCGGTACTGCTTCGAGGAAACGATGGAAACAAGTCCGCCGCGGCCGTGGGCCACGTTGACGTCGCCCGGAGTCCAGGTGACCACGCCATTCACACAGACGTTTTTTGATTCCCCGGTGAGCCGGCCATCGTGGACCACTTTGCGGTCCTCGCAGGTATTGGCGTTATAGATTTCCGCGGCCTTGATGTAATCCGGGGCATTGACCCAATTGAGAGCCTCGGGGTCAAACGTTTTTTCGTCGGGATTATTTTTGATCTGGTTGTCCGCCGCCCACTTCATGGCGATATTCCAATCGCCATCGCGAAGCACTCCGGCGACCAGGCCGCCCTTGGCTGCCTGCGGGTCAGCCTTCCATTCCGGCGGGCCCATCAGCTTATCTTCCCCGCGGGAATATCCGGTCGAGCCGATGACCTGTGCGATGTATTCGCCGGCGCCGTTGTCCAGCTTCTTGAGCTGCGGATTAACCGCGGCGAAAAATTGGCCCGAGCCGTCGCCCATGATCAGGACATAGTTGGCGCCGGAGGAGCATTGGCTTGCGCCGTCGTGGAGCTCTTTCGCGCAGGCAATCAAGTCGTTCTGCATTTGGCTGGTGTCATCCTGGCGGATCAACTTGACGTTCGCATTGTGCTTTTCCATCAGGCTGTTGTGCGTCGTCTCCGGGCCGCCATTGGCGTAGATATAGTTCATCTGCGCGTTCCAGGCCCATATTTCGGTGCGGATCAAGGGGGCTTTCACGGACGCCGTAGCCGCTTCCGGGAAAGGCGCCGGTTCGACGTTGGCCACGACTGCTTCTTTCAAGTCCGGCAAAGCGGCTTTCGATGGAATGAGGGCCTTGGCAATGCCCGGCGCGGGAATCCAGCCGCGGCTCACCGCCGTGCGGAAACCGAAGAAAAGAACAGCCCCGACAATCAAGAGCAGAACAATTTTCGCTCCCGGCTTCAACCTGTGCCCCGTTGGTGGTGTCGAGATTTTATTGTCGAACATGGTGATCTTCCCTCCGCCTATTCGTTACCTGATCAAATCGCTGTAATCATCCTTCTTGTTCGCCGGGGCAGCCGAAGACTGGTCCGGTACGCCGCCCGGTACCGCCGTCACGGAGGCCGGCAAGAGCTTCTGCTGAAATTCTGATAGTTGTTTGACGGCCTCGTCGTTGATGGCCCCGGTTTCCAGGTCCATGTTGGTCATCAGCTTGTTGGCGAGACGATTGAAATCTTCCATCTCCCCCAGCATCTGCCCGGCGTCATCGGCCAGGTATTCCAGGGTCTGGTCGTAAATCTGGTTCGCCACCGGGTCGCCGCGGAAGATCTTCTTGGCCGCTTGGAACACGGAGTACGCTTTTTTCAGCGCCTTCCGCCGCATCTCTTCTTCGCTGACGCGGTTCTCCTTGTCGGTGACCTGGAACTCCGCCGTGGCGCGCCAGCGGATGAGCTGGTCGTACAGAATCTTCAGCTTGTCGCGCAAATCGGTGAGCGATTTATTGATGTTGATCAGGCTCGCGGCGTGCCGCTGGTTGGTGACCTTGGCAGACATGTATTGCTGCTGATCCAGCGACGTCAACCCGCCGCCCGCCATCTTCTTGTCGGCCTGGTTGGCCAGCGCCATGCTGTGCTCGGCATCTTTTTGGTTGGTGTCGATCTGGTTTTGGAGGGTGCGGATCGAGCCATTCAGGTTTCCGAGTTGCTCGTCCATGATCGCGAGATTCTTTTTCATCTCCCCGATGTAGTTTTTCAGGATGCCGATGGGGTCCAGCTCGATAAACAGTCCCGTCAGAAAACGCATGATGCTTTGGAAAATGAGCTTTCCCAGCGTCAAAACGCGCTTGTCCGTGACGATGAAAATCAGCAGCAGAATCGCCCCGATCAGAATCGCGAGGTGCAGCGTATCCGTCGCCGCCGCGATCAGGAACGGAAGAATCTGCACGAACCCATACGCCGCCGCGATGCCGCCGAGGACCAGCACTACTTTCCCGACGGTTCCTTCCGGCCGCTGCCAGAAATTCTTCAAGCCCTGCATTACAGGGGAACCCGGTGTGGTTGCCATGGCGTCTCCCTATCCCAAAATCGTTTCAAATTCCTTGCGTTGTTGCTGAATCTCGGCCCGCCGCCGTTCCAGCGCCGCCGCAAAATTGTTCTTGGCCTCTTGCAGCTTCGAACGCGATACTTCCGTCTGTGATTGCATGGACTTCACCTGCTGCTGGAGGTCAGAAATCTCTTTCTGTTTTTGCTGAATGGCGTCATTGACGTCGTTGATTTTGGCAATCTTCAGATCGACTTCCGTTCGTGACACTTCGTCGGTTTGCTTGTTGAACGTGCTCGCCGAGGAATTCAGGACGTTCAGCAAGGCGTCAAAACCTTTCAAAATCGCGTCTTTCGTCAAGCCACCCTGCGATTGCGCTGTGGCTAGCGCTGCTTTATACCTCAATGCTTTGTCCGGGATGACCGATGCCAGGGGCGCCGCAAAAGCTTCGATCTTGGCCAGTTCCGGAACGGCGGAGAGGTCCGTCTGCTTAGCCAGCCTGGTGTAAAACTGGTTGTCGCGCGTCCCCATGGGGACGTAAGCGGGAGCCGGTTCGAGGGGCCGCGCCGTCACTGGGCCAGGCGCTGGCTTGGCAGGTTGCTGCGCCGCCTGCGGTTCCTCTTCAAAGATGGCCTTCTTGATCAGGTCCATGAAGGGCATGGGTCACGTCCTTACTTCTTCAGTCCTACTAGCACGGCCTGGAAGCACACGACTTCAGCCTTCCGAGGCGCAGCACGTCCGGACCTTCCGTACCAAATCAGTCCACGAATCCGCCCGCATTGTATCCTATCGATAAGAGAAGTCTCGCGTTTTACTTGGGATATGCGGCCATCGTAGACCGTGGCAGCTTGCCTTTTCAATAAGGAAATTGCCGCCGTTTCGCATTCCATAAACCGGCAATCTCCCTTGTCTTGATGGCCCTATTAAACCGCCTATAGGGAAAGCGTGCAATTCAGTTACAATGCACACTTTCACGGTTCAAAATGATGCCGTTTTTGAACTGACAAACTTTCGATCGGGGACTAGCCTGTGGCTGGAAAGACGCTACCCGCGGTATTGAGCCAGATGGTCGAGGCCAGAGCGGAATACGATACCCGGCTACTGGCTCAGCAGCTCGGTACGAACTACCGCTCCTTGATGTATTGGCTGAGAGGAGACCGCCCCATCCCTGCGGAACTGCTCCCGCGAATTTGCGTGCTATTGAAGGATTTCGAACCTTTGGATGTTCTCGAATCACAGGCAGGAAGAGTGGCATTCAAGATTCCAGATCCGCAGCAGACCACCGAAAAAGAGTTTTTGGTTATTTCCCACCTTATGAAGGATGTGGGTGCGGCGCTAGAGAGCATTGCCAATACGCTGGCGGACGGGGTCGTCGACGAGCACGAGTTAAACACCACCATCCCCAAACTGGAAGCCGTCATCCGGGAATGCGCCTCCGTGAAATACCTGCTGGAAACTCTGTACAAAAATAGAAAGAGAAAGACAAGGAAGTAGCCGGAGGCGTATCCGTTTCGTCTTCAGCTTGGCGATGCGTCCAGGCCGAACTCGCGGTGCGTGGTGATCAGGGCTGTTTTCACGGCGTGCTCTTCGATGACGAAGGAAATGTTGCATTCGGAAGATCCCTGGGCAATGGCGATCAGATTCACGTTTTCGCGGCCCAGCGCGTTGAATGTTTTTCCGGCGATTCCGGGGGTTCCGCGCATGTTTTCGCCAACCACGGCGACGATTGCGACATTCGAATCCACGGTGATGTGCTCCACCTTGTGGTGCGCCAGGTCCTGGGCAAATTCTTTGCGCAGCGCTTCCACCGTCCGCTGAGCATCCACAGTGGCAACGATGAAGCAGATATCGTTTTGCGAGGACGATTGCGAAATGAGGAGCACGTTCGCGCGCACTTCGGCGGTCGTGGAAAACGTCCGCCCCAACACATCCGGCAAGCCCACAATTCCAGGCCCGCCCACGCTGATTAAGGTTACGTCGCGGATCGCCGTCAGCGCTTTTACGCCGCCTCCGATGCTGCGCCCTTCCGGCGTGATCTTGGTGCCCGGGCGCTCGGGGGCAAAACTGTTTCGAATCCACACAGGAATCGCCGCCTGTACCACGGGGTTCAGCGTTTTGGGGTGCAGGACTTTCGCGCCAAAGTAAGCCAGCTCCGCTGCTTCGCGGTAGGAGATCACCGGAATGGTGCGCGCCTCCGCCACCAGCCGCGGGTCCGCGGTCAGCACCCCGTCGACGTCGGTCCAGATGATGACTTCATCCGCGTCCATTGCCGCGCCCAGGATGGTCGC
>DATNLB010000444.1:0-5320 GCA_035603095.1 Candidatus Acidiferrales bacterium | reverse complement strand
ATGGTCCGCAGTTGACGGACGGGAGCGGGTCCTGTGGACTGACGAATCACAAACTCGGGCTCGATGGCGATTTCCGGAACATACTCGCCGCGTCCTTCGATTAGGTCAACGACAGTTTGCGCGGCGATTTGCCCCATCTTTATGAGTGGCTGCCTCACCGTGGTCAAGCCGGGATTGGCGTAAGCTGCTCCGGGAATATCATCGAAGCCGACAACAGAAACATCTTCCGGGACACGCAGGCCTGCTTCGTGGAACGCCCAAATCGAGCCGATAGCGGCAATGTCGTTGTAAGCAAAAAGTGCTGTGAAAGGATGTTTCCTGGCCAGGAGTTGCTTGGTGAAGGTATATCCAATACCGGGCGTCGAATCGAAGCCCTCCAGTTGGATGGTCAGCTCGGGACGAATGCGAATGCCGAGTTGCTGCGCCACCTCGCAGATCGCGTTCCAACGCACGGTGGAATCCGAACTCATGGTCTGTCCTCTAATGAAAGCGATATCCTCGTGGCCAAGATCGCGGAGATGTTCGAGGGCCAGCCTCGCGGCACGGGTGTGGTCCAGGATGATGTTGGTCAAGCCTTCGACGCGCTCATGCCCCGCCACGGCGACGGTAGGCAGCGCAAGCTTCTCCGTGAGGGACGTATCCGTGGTAATGAAGCCCTCCACGCCGCGCGTCAAAAGCATTTGCGCGTAAGTTTGCAGGAGCTGCGGATCATGCCGGTGGATCACGGTAAGGAAAAAATAATTGTTCTTGCGAAGGTATTCTTCGACGCCGCTGATCACCATCGAGCCGTACGCGTCGCCAATTTCCTCGGCGATGACTCCGATGGTATAGGTTCTTTTGAGGCGCAGCGTGCGGGCGAAAAAGTTAGGGCGGTAATTGAGCGTCTGCGCCGCCTCGATGATGCGATTTTTCGTGTGCTCGGGTATCGAACGTGCCGCGGCAGAATTGTTCAGGGCCGCTGACACCGTTCCCGGAGTCAGCCCGAGATGCTCCGCAATGGTCTTTAAGGTGACCTTATCCTCGCTGTGCGGGCCAGGCTTCTTTCTCGGCGGTGGCGTCATTTACAGAAACCTTCGAGCATCTTCCAAAATTGGGATATGGGAAATGGCGCGCTGAGCGCGAGAATACATCTTACCAGGTTCGCCCGACGTCCCTTAAGCCGCGATTCTAGCTCAACTTGGGCTTTGTCAGACGAGTATTCTACGCGCCAAGCCAGCACGAGGTTTCGCCTGCGGGTCGGCATGGTCCTACATCTATACGGATATAACCCGTCCCCGGCGACTCTCTCCAAACGAGGAGGGCTCCCTACCCTCCATTCTTCCCGGCGCAAGAATATCATTATTTCTGACTGACAAGCCCAGGTAAAGCGGCCGAAGGATTTAATGGGGAGCGGTCGGTGACCACCACAACGAGGGCTGGCTGGACCTGTAGTCGACCCGCCTCGGGGGGAACGAAGAGCAATTGCCTCACGATTGCCGCATTGTCCCAACTGCCCCGGAGGCTGTCCGTGTCGGCCGACCTCCCTTACAATGAATCGCACGCATCTCCTCCTTTTCCCAAAGAGTAAGATATCCACCGAGAAGCCATTTGCGCTGGAGAAACGCTTGTTGCACTTTCTCTTTGCGTCGGCCCCGCTCCATGTATCGTTAGCATGGGGTCCAAAGAGGGGCTTCGAACCGCCATGAAAAAGTTGCGCTTTCTGGTTTCCCTTACGACGAACGACAATGATTACCAGATCGAACAGGCGCTATCCGCGGAGCAAATGGCCCGCAAACTGGGCACGGAAGTCCAAATTGTTTATGCGGGTAACGATGCGATTACGCAGAGCACCCAGATCCTGAAAGTCATCCAGGCTACTGAGGATAAAAGGCCGGATGCCGTTGTTTTTGAACCTGTCGGTGGCACTGCTCTACCCCAAGTCGCCCGGGCCGCCGCATCCGCTGGTATCGGGTGGGCAGTGCTAAATCGCGACGCCACCTACATCCCGGAACTGCGCAAATCATCCTCCGCTCCTGTTTTCGGCGTGACTTCCAACCATCTCGAAATTGGCCGGATTCAGGGCCGTCAGTTTGCTGCTCTGCTGCCCCATGGCGGCGCGATCCTCTATATTCAAGGGCCCGCGGAGAATTCCGCGGCCAAAGAGCGCGCCTTGGGGATGCAGGAGACGAAACCGTCCAATATTCACGTCACCGTGCTTAGAGCGCAGTGGACTGAAGAGAGCGCTCAGCGAGCCGTCCGTTCCTGGCTGAAACTGAGTACCTCGCAAAGGGCAGCCGTGGATTTGGTTGGCGCGCAGGATGACTCCATGGCCGTGGGGGCCAGGAAAGCCTTTGAAGAATTGACGAACGAATCGGAGCGGGAGCGCTGGCTGAAACTGCCCTTTACCGGCTGCGACGGCTTGCCCAAGACCGGCCAATCGTGGGTGCGCACCGGGCTCTTGGCTGCCACCATCTATGTTCCTCCGAATACGGGGCAGGCCATCGAGATGCTCGTCCAGGCATTGCAGCACAGAAATCCTCCGCCGGAGCGCGCCCTGACCGTTGCGGTTTCCATCCCCCCTCTGGCAGAGTTAAAACCTCGCTAGTCGCAAGCCCTTGGTCTCTCGACCCTTGCCTGCCAACGCTCCCGGGTTCCACTGAGTTCCCTTAGAAGAACGATTTACTTGCTTGTCCGGAGCGTGCGTCGTCGTATAATGCGTCGGACTCACTGGTGCTTATTCAAATGCTGCGTTCGTCGAGGAGACGCGCATGAAGAAACAACTTAAGTGCTCCGCCATCGGCCGGAGAGAGTTTCTGGCTGCCACGAGCGGCCTGCTCGCGGCGGCGGTCCCCGGAGGTGAAATACTCGCTCATGCGGCAAATTCCGAGGCCCCGCCCTTGGGCCTTCCCGCAGCCAAAGCTTCCGGCAACTTGCGCAAGATCCCTATCGGCGTCTTCGATCCCGTGTATGACCATCTCTCCCTCGATGCCATGCTGGACAAGGTCACCGCCCTTGGTCTCGAAGCCATGGAGATCGGCACGGGAGGTTATCCGAACAATCGTCACTGTCCTCTCGATGAACTCATCGCCGACCGCAGCAAAGCCAAAGCCTGGCAGAAAAAATTTGAAGACCGCGGAATTCGCGTTGCCACTCTAAGTTGTCATGGCAACCCCATTCATCCCGATCCCAAGCATGCCCAGAAAGACATCGATACCTTCCGCAAGACCGTCCTCCTCGCTGAAATCCTCGAAGTAAAAGTCATCGTCGGCTTTTCCGGCTGCCCGGGCGGCACTCCGCAGGATACCCAGCCGAATTGGATCACCTATCGGTGGCCTCCCGAATACGCGCAGATGCAAGACTGGCAGTGGAAAGAAAGAATCATTCCCTATTGGAAGGAACAGGCGAAATACGCCCGGGAGCACGGGGTCAAGCGCCTTGCATTCGAAATGCATCCCAATTTCGCTGTCTATAACCCTCGCACCTTAATGAAACTCCGCGAAGCCGTCGGCGAAGAAATTGGCGCGAACTGCGATTTGAGCCATCTCTTCTGGCAGGGCTGCGATCCGGTCGAAGTCATCCACTTTCTGGGTAAACAAGGCGCCATTTTCCACGCCCACATGAAGGACACAGTTTTCTTCCCCGAGAACGTCAATAAGTACGGGGTGCTGAACTTTGCGTTTGAAACCAACGAACTTGACCTGGCCTCGGAGACGTTCCGCGCCGTCGGCTATGGCCACGGCGCCAGTCTTTGGAAGTCGATCGTCAAGGCTTATATGGACGTCGGCTTCGAAGGCATTCTCAGTATTGAAAATGAGGATCCCATTCTCGCGGGAGAAGTCGGGGTCGAGCGCGCCGCTTACGTTTTGAAAAACGTGCGCAAAGAGCTTTTGGGCGAATGACCAGGGCTGCCGAGCGAGTTTTATAACACGCGCGCCCGTCGTGCTAAGGCATTTGAATCGTGAAGTAAAGTCAGGGAGGAATTATGCAACGGCGTGAGGCGTTGAGGTTGCTCATGGCTGGCGGTGTTTTGCCCGCCCTGCCCACGAATCTTTTTGCTTTTTTCCAAGGCGCGCACCCCGCATCCGGATACACGCTGCGCACACTCAACCCGCATCAGAACGACACAGTTGTCGCGATGATCGATCAGATCATCCCTGCGACGGATACTCCCGGCGCCAAAGGAGCGCGCGTCAATGAATTCATTGACGTCATCCTCACGGAATGGGCCGACGCCGAAGAACGCAAGAATTTTCTGGACGGTCTCGCCGGAGTGGACAAACAAACGAACGACCTCTTCGGGAAGAATTTCGTCGACGCTTCGCCCGCTCAGCAAATCACATTGCTCCGTTCCATGGACGAATCCGTCGCCACGCAGCGCACTCGCAGGATGCGCCATGGCAACACCATCCCGGAAGAGCGCGATAAACAGTTGCGCGGCGAATTTTTCATCGTCTTTAAGGGCATCACCGTTCACGGATACTACACTTCCGAAATCGGCTTCTCGCAAGAATTGAATCTGCAAATCATTCCTGGCGCCCAGCATGGTTGTGTGCCGTTGCCCGCAGAGAAAAAGGCATAGGGGAGATCCATATGGCTGCAAATACTTACGACGCAATCGTCGTCGGCTCGGGCATCACCGGCGGCTGGGCGGCAAAAGAGCTCACCGAAAAAGGACTCAACACTCTCGTCCTCGAAGCGGGGCGCTCCATCGTTCCGGAGCAGGATTACGTCGAGCATGTTCCCGTCTACGACCTGAAATATCGCGGCTGGGACGACCGCGCCGAACGCCAGCGCACGCAACCTATTCAGCGCGAGGTTTATTACGCTTGCGATGAGTACTCCAACAAATTTTTCGTCAGCGATAAGGAAAATCCTTACACCTACGATCCCGGCAAAAAATTTTCGTGGATTCGCGGCCGCCAGGTCGGCGGAAAATCCATCACTTGGGGGCGCCAGAGTTACCGCTGGAGCGATCTCGATTTCGAAGCGAATTCGAAAGACGGAATCGCCGTGGATTGGCCGATCCGCTACGCGGACATTTCGCCGTGGTACGACTACGTGGAAGAGTTCGCCGGCATCAGCGGCCAGGCCGAAGGCTTGCCGCAATTGCCCGACGGCAAATTCCTTCCGCCCATGGAAATGACCTGCGTCGAACAGGATTTCCGCGATGCCCTCGCGAAAAATTTCGACGATCGCATCATGACCATTGGCCGCTCGGCCGTGCTCACGCAAGTTCATAAGGGACGCGCCGCTTGCCACTATTGCGGCGTTTGCCATCGCGGCTGCATCACTTCGTCGTACTTCAGCAGCTTGAATTCGACTCTGCCCGCGGCGCAGAAGA
>DATNLB010000074.1:0-5525 GCA_035603095.1 Candidatus Acidiferrales bacterium | reverse complement strand
GAATCGTGCAGGAGGTGGCTCATGGTCATCGCCAAGCCCGTCAACGAAGAGGGTAGAATCGCCGCCTTGGAGAAGTACGCCATCCTCGATACCGACCCGGAACAATCCTTCGACGACCTCACCCTGCTGGCCTCGTTTGTTTGCAAAACGCCCACTGCGCTGATTTCTCTTGTCGACGAAGACCGCCAATGGTTCAAGTCGCGCGTGGGCATCGATGCTTCAGAGACATCACGCGACATCGCGTTTTGCTCCACCGCGATTTTGCAATCCGATGTCTTCGTGGTCCCCGATGCGCTCCTGGATGAGCGCTTTCGCGACAATCCACTTGTCTCTTCCCATCCGCACATCCGCTTCTACGCCGGCGCTCCTCTTATCAACGAAGACGGCTACGCCCTAGGCACGCTTTGCGTGGTCGACCGGACGCCGCGCGAATTGGCGACCGAGCAAAGGGAGGCCTTGAAAGCGCTAAGCCGCCTGGTTCTTGCTCAGCTTGAATTCCGTCGCAACTTGATTCTCTTGAAAGAAGCTCTCACCGACCGTACCAAGGAAGAGCACGAACGTCAGCGCGAACTGGTCCACGTCCAGGAAACCCTCATGCGCGTGATGGGGCTGCGCCAACTCCCTGCTTCCGCAAGACCACGGTGAGCCGCCCCGCGGCCTCTGCGTGGGTTCCTAGAATTACTCCCGGTGAAATTAGGGGAGAGAAGGATCGCCCGGGAGCTGCTGCAACTTAACACTACATTCCATGCTTGGCTTCACGCTGCATTTGAAAATAGAATGCAACGACCCCTCTTTTTATCTGCGTCTCGCCTTGCATCGTAGGAGTGCTATCCTCTCTCCTCGTGCTGCCATGAAAAAGAAGCATTTTGTGAAAACACTCGCGATTTGCGCATCGGTTCTGATTCCGTCCTTGATCTTCACCACTGCGGGGTTGATCGCCCGCGCGGCAAACACGCAGGCACAAAGCAATGAGCCCGGCCAGGAGCATCAAGACTGGCCGGCATACGGCGGCGCTCCGGAGAACAATCACTATTCCAAGCTAGCGCAAATCAATCGCGGCAACGTAAAGCGCCTCGCCGTGGCATGGAGTTTTGATACGCAGGAGGAAGGCGGTCTGCAAACGAGCCCCATCATCGTCGAGGGCGTGCTCTACGGAATCACTCCCACACAAAAGGTTTTCGCCTTGGATGCCGCGACAGGCAAGCTCTTGTGGAAGTTCGACTCTGGAATTCGTGGAACGCAACCGGATCGCGGGCTCGCTTACTGGGCTAATCGCAAAGACAAGCGCATTCTGGTCGGAGTGATGAATTTCGTCTTCGCCCTGGATGCCGCCACCGGCAAACTGATTCCATCCTTTGGAAACGGCGGCCGAATCGATCTCCGCGAAAACCTGGGCCGCGAACCTGCCAGCTCTCAGTCTGTAGATCTGACCAGCCCAGGCATCGTTTACAAGGACCTCATAATATTCGGCGGCCGCAACCCCGAGACTCTTCCTGCGCCTCCCGGCGACATTCGCGCCTACGACGTTCGCACCGGTAAGCTGCGCTGGTCGTTCCACACCATCCCGCATCCCGGTGAATTTGGCTATGACAGTTGGCCGAAGGAGGCGTGGAAGACCAGCGGCGCCGCGAACAATTGGGCCGGGATGGCGCTCGATTCCCGGCGCGGCATTGTCTATGTCCCAACAGGTTCTGCGGCATTTGATTTCTACGGCGCCGATCGCATCGGCGACGATCTCTTCGCTAATTGTCTGATTGCCTTGAACGCACGGACGGGCAAGAGAATCTGGCATTTTCAGGGAGTCCGCCACGATCTCTGGGACCGCGATTTCCCTTCAGCGCCCGCGCTCCTCACTGTGAAGCGCGATGGAAAGCAGATTGATGCGGTAGCGCAAACAACAAAACAAGGTTTCGTCTATCTCTTCGACCGCACCAACGGAAAACCCCTTTTCCCCATCGAGTCCCGAAAGTATCCTCCGAGCACTGTGCCCGGCGAAGTTGCTGCTTCCGAACAGCCGCTTCCTGCCCGCCCCGCGCCCTTTGCGCGCCAGCTTCTCACCGAGGATCTTCTGACTTTGCGTACGCCGGAAGCGCATCAGTGGGCGCTGGAAAAATTCAAACAATTCCGCAGTGAAGGCCAGTTCGTTCCTTTCAGCGCTGGAAAAGATACGGTGATTTTTCCGGGCTTCGACGGTGGCGCCGAGTGGGGCGGCCCCGCCGTGGATGCAGAGACCGGAATCATCTATATCAATTCGAATGAGATGGTATGGACCGGCGCTCTCGCCGCGAACACCGGCGAAAATAGCCCGCGCGCCATCTACATGAGCCAGTGCAGCGTCTGCCACGGAGAAAACAGGACGGGCTCGCCTCCTGCCATGCCTTCCTTGATAGGAGTGGGCGAGCGGCTGACTCCTGCGCAGATGGCCGCGACCATCAAGAACGGAAAAGGACGGATGCCGGGCTTGCCAAATCTGACCGAGGATCAAATCTCCGCGCTGGCCAGCTTTTTGTTGAGCGGCGAGAGCAAAGAGCTCGCTAGCTCCGCACCGCCTCCTGCGTCCATGCCCTATCGCTTCACCGGTTACCACAAGTTTCTCGACCCGGAAGGATATCCCGCAGTCGCTCCCCCGTGGGGCACTCTGAACGCCATCAATCTGAACACCGGCGAATATGTCTGGAAGATTCCGCTGGGTGAATACCCGGAACTCGCGTCGAAGGGACAAAAAGACACGGGTACCGAAAATTACGGCGGCCCGATCGTTACCGCAGGTGGGCTCCTTTTCATCGGGGCAACCAATTTCGACAAAAAATTCCACGCCTTCGATAAATCCACGGGTGAGCTGCTTTGGGAAGCGACCCTCCCCTTCTCCGGCAACGCCACTCCCGCCACCTATGAAGTGAACGGCCGCCAATTCGTCGTTATCGCTGCAGGCGGCGGCAAAGATCCCAAGTCGCCTTCGGGCGGCGTCTACGTCGCCTTTGCTCTGCCCCAGGAATCACCGAACACAACTTCCAGCCAAGGGCCGGAGCATTAGTCTTTGACTCCTCGAAAAGTGGCCTACTTGTTTTTCAGCAGCGCACTGAGCAGATTGGCGAGCTGTGACTCCTGCCGCAGAACTGTCTCCTGATCTGCCGCAGCAGTGTCCCTTTCGGTCAGCCGCGCGAGCTGTGCCGCCACATTGCGCGCAGCCACGTCGTTTGGCACATACGCTCGATCGGCGGGTGTGATCGCCTCCCAGCCCGATTCTGTGCGGTGCAGCTCCCAGCGAACTTTTTCGCGTCGCCGTTTATAGTCCGTTTGGCCGCCAGCAATAGTTGCTCGAGAATCAATCTGCAGATGCGCCCATCCGTGGTCCCGTTTGATTTCCAAGCGCTCCACGTGAAATCGCTCGAAGATGACCACCGGCAGCGCCAGTTTTGAGAGGTCATCCGCGCGCAAGACGTTTCCCGAGGCGTTGCTCAATTCGGAAATGCCTTCAGCAACCTGGCTGCTCGTTGGCGGCTTGTTTCCCGCCGCGATGATTATGCTCTGCGGAACCTCAAACGTAGTGGGTGCAACGGCCGATGCTGGCAGTGGCGGCGCACCATACGCGCCCTTTGGTGGCCGATTGGAAGCGGAAACCGCGACAGGAGTTCGCGCTTCGATCACCGGCGCAGTTTCGCGCGGCTTCTTGGACTTTGCAGCCCGTGCGGACGCCGGGGCCTTAACTGCAGTCAGAATCTCCGCGTTTTCAACTTTGTACCGATAGAAGCGTGGTCTTCCGCGGGACCTCCAGTAAGACCCTTCGTAGTTCTGCGCCTCCAGGCCGGTACTCACCAAGCTGTAAAAACTATGATGTAGCGGATCCACGACAATGCCGGCATGGCCCGGCCACACAATCAAATCTCCCGGCTGCGAGTACTTCACCCGCTCAAAATTTTCGTTCCCTGCGTAGAGTTCGAACGAGCTCGCATACGGGTACTCAAAACCCGCGCTGAGATACGTCTGATGAACAAGGTGAGAACAGTCCTGCGCACCGCGCGCCGGCCGGTCCTGATCCCGCGCGGCATCCACGATGGCCCGCCCCTCTTTCGCGGTCAACAATCGGGAATTCGACCCCGAATCCTGTGATGCAGACGTACCCTGTGCTTGTGCAACGGAGCTTGCATCCAAGCAAGCGCCTGCCAGGCATGCCGTGAGTGCAAGACTGCGCGCCGCTCTCCAATTGAACTCCGTCTGCGATTTGGCCATCGCCCCTTCGTCCTGAAAGTTGCACGGGGATAGTTTCCCCTCCTCTTAGGATCGGTTTGGGACTGGGAGGTGGCAATGGAACTTGCTCTGAGCGTAATGGTCCATATGGCCAGTCGAAGCTGGCAGTCGAAGACAGATGGCTTTTTCTGGCTGAATTCCAGAAGAGGTCTTGAGACTCCAAGGTTCTTTTTAGTTCACCGTAACTTGGACCGTTGTGGAGTGGCTGACGGTGCCCGAAGTTCCCGTGATCGTGAGCGTGTAAGTTCCAGCAGGAGTGCCCGGAGGCGCTACGGTGAGTGAGGCCGTTTTGGTCGTGCCCGCATAGGACGCGGAGATGATGACCGGAGTGGACGTGGTAACGGCGGTAGTGTTCACCGTGAACGTCGCGCTGCTGGCTCCCGCAGCGACAGTCACAGTGGCCGGGACTGTTGCCGTGGACGTGCTGCCGCTGGAGAGGGAGATGACCGCGCCGCCAGTGGGAGCTGGCCCGCTCAGCGTCACCGTGCCGGTTGAAGGAGATCCGCCAGTCACGCTCGTGGGATTCAGCGTTAGAGAGGAGAGAGTAAGGGCCGGCGGCAGCACGGTGAGGGAGGCTGTTTTGGTCGCCCCAGCGTAAGTCGCGGAGATCGTGACCGATGTAGAGACGGTCACGGCGCTGGTGCTCACCGTGAATGTCGCGCTGGTGGCTCCCGCCGTAACGGTTACGCTGGAAGGTACGCTAGCCGCCCCGTTGTTGCTGGAAAGCATTACCTGCGCGCCGCCAGTGAGTGCCGGCCCGGTCAGTGTCACCGTGCCAGTGGACGATTGCATGCCGCCAGTCACACTCGTGGGGTTCAGTATCAGCGAAGAGAGCGCTGGAAGGGCTTGAGGTACGACGCTGAGTGAGGCCATTTTTGTCACGCCAGCGTACATCGCGGAGATCGTGACCGGAGTAGAGCTGGTCACGGCGCTAGTGCCCACCGTGAATGTCGCGCTGCTGGCTCCCGCGGCGACAGTCACGCTGGCCGGGACCGTCGCGACCGCGGTGTTGCCGCTCATGAGGGAGATGATCGCGCCGCCACTGAGAGCTGGCCCGCTCAGCGTCACCGTGCCAGTGGAAGATTGCGCGCCGCCAGTCACACTCGTAGGATTCAGCGTCAGCGAGGAAAGGGTTGGAGGGGCTTGAGGCACCACAGTGAGTGAAGTTGTTTTGGTCACGCCAGCATACGACGCGGAGATCGTGACCGCAGTGGAGCTGGTCACACTGATGGTGCTCACCGTGAACGTCGCGCTGCTGGCTCCTGCCGCTACAGTCA
>DATNLB010000100.1:0-3098 GCA_035603095.1 Candidatus Acidiferrales bacterium | reverse complement strand
CATGATGTCCGCCCCGATGCCTTCAATGCGCCGGGCCGTCTCGGTCAGCAGGCCGCTGGTCAGGCCAACGATCAGGACGACGAGCGCAACTTCCACGGCAATTCCCATGGCGCCAATCAGCGTGCGCAAGGGGCGGTGCAGCAGATTGCGGAGGATCAGCTCACCCATCATGGCTGCTTGTTCTCCGTGACATCACCGACGCGCACCAATTCCGCTCCCGCCGGTGGCTCGAGCTTGAATCGCTCGGCAGGAATCTCTTCGTTCAAGATGACCTTGGTGACCTGCAAATCGATCTTGTAGTCGTCGTGCGGCCTTTCAATTCGAATCGCACGCGGAAACGAGGCAACGCCGTTGGAAGGCGTAGCTGGAGCACTCGGCCCTGCGGCACCATCGGGAGGTTGCCAGGCCGCCAGGCGAATATCCGACAGCAGAAGTCCTTTCGGGCCGAAAGTTTGCATGCGGGTAACCTGCAGGTCCGAGCGGTCAAACCAGATCTTCCTCAGAATCTCCGTCTGGTAACCGCCACGGAGAACGGTCAACACATAGTAGCGGCCGTTTTCATCGTTGAACTCTTCGAAGAGCACTGCTTCTTCTTTCCGGACTTCCGGCCAGAGTAGCGCATCCAGCAGGTGCTGCGGCCGCAAATTCTCAATGGGCTTGGTGCTGGTGCGCTCGACGGCCACCGGACCAACGAGGAATTTGTTCTTCGGCGGGATCGAAACGCGAAATGTGTCGCCGTCGCTGGCCATGTCGAACACCGTGGTTCCGATCACCGGCGCCTGCCCGATCACGCGAATCACCGCTGGCCGAGCCGCCAGGAGGAACGCCTTAACCTCATGATACTCATCGATGACACCGCTGTATTTTGATCCCGCCGTGGGCTTTAGCTCCATGGTGGCGTTGAGCGTTTTTGTGCCGAGCGCGATCCGATTGTATGCCTCGAGGAGTTCTTCACGCGTGGCATCCCTCGCGACCGGCCTCTGCGTCGGTGGTAGTTCGATGTGGCCTTTTACACCGTTTCTGGCAGCACAGCCGCAGGAAATAGCCGCCAGTGTCGCCAGGACCAGGCATGTTTTCACACGTCGCATCAATATGTTCCGTCCCCATTCGCACAGATGAAGCAATCTAGCTACCACTTGCGTGCCGGTCAATCAACGCGCGTCGAAGCAAGGGAGGCATTCAGTTGGGCCGAGCAATGTGGATGTCAAACGGCTGAACCGCCGGCCGCACCCTGCGGATGACTTCGCTGGGCCAGAGCGATTCGCTCAGCAGCGTCACCCAGCCGTCTTCCGGCTCGCAAATGGCGCAAAACGTGTAGCGAGCATAGACAGGTTGGTACGCGTCCAGCCCGCGCTTTGACAGGTTGCCTTCGAGCTCGGCATCGGCGGATTGCGAAGCCGGGCCTGCCCGAAGACCGAATGTCTCACCTTCGAATCGTTCAAAGATCTGCCGCAATTGCTCTGAATTCGGTTGCGGCAGCACGACGCAGCGCTCCGCCGCATCGCGTATGGCAATTTCCCGCGTCTTGCAAAATTCTCTCACACGCTCGATGTGGCTGAAAAAATCCACGGCGTACGATTCGTTCCCTGCAAGGGCAGGGAAGACCGCCGACCAGATTTCTGCAGCATCCTTACCTCGTACCGGCTCGCGGTTTTCGGTTCCGACCAACTCGAGTCCCACCGCTTTCACGCCGCCGCCAAGGTCCAGCGCCTGCACGTCAAGAGAAAACGGCGGCAATTCCAGCACACCTCTTCCTGGCGCCGCAGTTCCTGGCGTATTCATTCTTCGGACTCCAACTGCGGAAACTTGGCGCGAAATTCCGGCGACTGCTTCCGAACGTCCAGCCAGTCGAAGAAGGCATCCGGCGTTTCCAGCCAGATGCGGAACCAGCCCGCGATCTCTACTTTCTCGGCGCGCTTGTGAGCTTCCACCTTGTTGTTGCGCGAAATCATCTCCGCGCGGCGCTTGCCGAGCCGTGCCACATTCAATACCCGCTCCACGGCCGCGTGTTCGCCCTGGGAGCGAAACTTGCGCATCAATTCATCCAGCCGCATGATGCTGACCTCGGCATCTTCCAGCGTCTTGAAGTGCAGCAGATCCTCAAATTCTTCTTCGTACTGTTCCTCGGCTTCTTCCTGCTGGTTAATTATTACCTTTTGTCCCGCGTCTTTCAGCACGTCCGCAATGTATTCCATTCCCGTTTTGCCGGCCTCGCCATGTTCCGCCAGCAAGCGCCGGCGCAACTGGTCGATCTCGGCCGGCGTCCATTGCTGTACCTTGATCTCCCGGGCGGTCTCCAAGATCAGCGCCTTCTTCGTTTTCAAATCTTCGGTCATCGTGCTTTGCCTCGGTGTTGTTTGTCGTGTTTTTTCTTCGGACTGGGCGGTGGTGGAGGCGGCGGGGGTGGATCCGCCGGCAAGCCGGCCAGCAGCCGACGGTACTTCACCACATTCTTGTTGTGTTCCGCCAGGGTTGCACCAAAAAAATGCCCGCCCTGCGTGTTAGCCACAAAATAAAGGTAGTCCGTCCGCGCCGGCTGCAGTGCAGCGCGCAGCGACGCTTCGCCGGGGTTTCCAATCGGTCCCGGAGGAAGCCCGCCGTGCTCATACGTGTTGTACAGTGAATCGAAGCTCAGGTCCTTCCCCGTTAGCGTCCCGTTGTATTTTCCGAGCCGCTCCATTCCATAGATTACCGTAGGGTCGCACTGCAGGCGCATCCCTTTCCGGAGGCGGTTTTCAAATGCGCCCGCCACTAGCGGCCGTTCTTCCGGCTTTGGCGTCTCCCTCTCAACGAGTGACGCCAGAGTCACAATCCTGTTCACGGCCCGGTGGTCACCCTCGTCTGTTGATCCTCCCGAGGGTGGCGAGCCAATCTGCTTCCACTCCTCCTTGAACTTGCGCACCATTTCCGCGGTCAGTTCGCTAGCCGCAGGGTGCCTGGGAAGTTCATAGGTGGCAGGGAAGAGGAAGCCTTCGAGTGTCTGCGCGCCCGGCGCAAAATCACGAATCAGCGCCGGATCGCCCGCGGCAAAGAGAAAATCGCCCGCGCGCATGAACTTTGCTGCCTCCAGTTCGCGGGCGATGTCGAACATGGTCTCG
>DATNLB010000119.1:0-3872 GCA_035603095.1 Candidatus Acidiferrales bacterium | reverse complement strand
TAGCAGCAATTACTTGACAAACAGTACGGATATGCTATACTCGGTGTGTTAGGTCGGCACCGTTAATTAAATGGGTGCCTCCACTCTATGGGCGCCCGCCAAGCGGTTTCTCTAACTCCTTGCAAAATCTTCCCATCCCGGGCTGTTAGTTTCTCGCCAACGCTTCGTCCCCATAAGTCCTTTAGCTGCAACACTTATGAATCTCCCTGTAAGTGTTGCAAACAAAAGACTTACAGTAGAGCTAAGTTCTTTAGATGCAACACTTACAAAAAACAGGGGGTGCCTCCTTACGGTTCAGAAGCTGGCTCTTCTCAGCTCGACTTTAACCGTGCCAAGGTCGCTGTCTTCCACGAGTCACCAGTCACTAGTCACCAGTCACTTGCTGGTAGAATCTCCCAAGCAGCCTTTGAAGGAGTCCCCCATGTCTGAAGCAGCCAAGCCAGCAGCCTCCAACCCCACCCGCACCGAGTCCGACTCCATGGGCAAGATCGACGTCCCCGCTGACCGCTACTACGGCGCGCAGACCGCCCGCTCGCTCATTCACTTCGCCATCGGCAAGGATGTCATGCCGCCTGAGCTAATTCGCGCCTTCGGCTTCCTCAAGAAAGCTGCCGCGCTCGTCAATCAGGATCTCGGCAAGCTCCCGCCAGAAAAAGCCAGGCTAATCACCCAAGCCGCCGATGAAGTCATCTCCGGAAAACTCAACGATCACTTTCCTCTTCGCGTCTGGCAAACCGGCAGCGGCACGCAGACCAACATGAACGTCAACGAAGTCATCTCCAATCGCGCCATTGAACTCGCCGGTGGCGAAATGGGCAGTAAGAAGCCAATTCATCCCAATGACGACGTGAATATGTCGCAGTCCTCGAACGACACGTTTCCCGCCGCCATGCATATTGCCGCCGCATCGGAAACCGTGCGCCGCCTCCTCCCCGCCATCAAAACTCTCCGCGACGCACTCGACGTCAAAGCCAAAGAGTTCGCGGACATCGTAAAAATCGGCCGCACCCATTTGCAGGACGCCACGCCGCTCACCCTGGGCCAGGAATTTTCCGGCTACGTGAATCTTCTCGACCGCGACGGCGGCCGCGTCGCCGTCGCTCTCGATGGTCTCTACGATCTCGCCATCGGCGGCACCGCCGTCGGCACCGGCCTCAATGCTCATCCCGAATTCGCCGAGCGCGCCGCCCGCAAAATCTCCGAGCTTACCGGCCTCCCCTTCCGTTCGCATCCCAATAAGTTCGCCGCGCTCTCCGCTCACGACGAAATCGTTTTTGCCAGCGGTGCCCTGAAGACGCTTGCCGCTTCGCTCTTCAAAATCGCCAACGACATTCGCTGGCTCGCCTCCGGCCCGCGCTGCGGCCTCGGCGAACTCTCTCTTCCCGAAAACGAGCCCGGCTCCTCCATCATGCCCGGCAAAGTGAATCCCACGCAGGCCGAAGCGATCACCATGGTCGCAGTGCAAGTCATGGGCAATGACGCCGCCATCGGCTTCGCCGGCTCCCAGGGCAATTTTGAGCTAAACGTTTTCAAGCCAGTGATGATTTATAATTATCTGCACTCTGTGGAACTGCTTGCCGACGCTTGCAACAGTTTCGTCGAACACTGCGTCCACGGCATCGAAGCCAACCGCGAGCAGATCGACCACTACGTCCAAAATTCCCTGATGCTCGTCACCGCCCTCGCCCCCAAAATCGGCTACGATCAGGCCGCCCAGGTCGCCAAAGCCGCCCACAAGGCCCACATCAGCCTCCGCGAAGCCGCCCTCAATCTCGGCTACGTCACCCCCGAAGAATTCGACGCCCTCGTCAAGCCCGAGGACATGACCCACCCGTGAAAATCTCACGTCCAGCAATGTCTGGCGCGATCTTGCTGACGATGGCGTCCTTCGTCCCCGTCGGCGCTGAGGCGCAGGTATATTCGGGGCCGAAATGCCTCGGCCCCGTCTGCATCGATCGCAATGTGTCGTTCGAGGACTTGGCAGCCCAGTTAGGCGGGCCTTCCGGTGGTGGAGGCACCTACGGCTATCGAACACAGAGTGGGCAAGCATTCCTGATCATTGCCGATAGTGGGCACGGAGAAATGGGGTCTGTCAATTTGCGGGATTTTGCCAAGTTGGGAACTTGGACCGAGAAAGATGGGAAGCTGACAACGCAAGACATACGCAACTGGAGAACCTCCGAGGGAATCGGTTTGGGCAGTCCCGAGGAGGAGGTTACAAAGGCATATGGAAAACCTTCCGGGGTGGTGGAGTTGGAGCTCGAAGATAGCCAGCGTCAGATGGGCAAGAAAATGCTCATCTACAAAGGACGACTCAAGGAGACTTATCGATCTGCCCGATTTCACATTCGGAATGGAAGGGTATCTTGGATCGAACTTGAGAACGACACTTTTCTGGGACCGGACTGCCTAGGTCCTTATTGCACCGACGGCGACCTCACGCTTAATAGCTTGTTACGGCGACTTGGGTTGCCCCCGCAGAAGAATAGGCCCTCCCCTCTAGAATGTTTTCAGTCACAGGACGGTAGAGCATCCTTACACTTTGAGACGGATGTTGAAATGACATCCGGTGTCGCTGACTTCTTGCTCAGCGATTTTCCCAATTGCCGACACATGCGAAAGAGGATCGCGACAAAAGCTCTTCCCACCTGGAGGACGCCGGAAGGCATCGGATTGGGGAGTTCTGAAGAAGATGTGCTGAAGGCCTATGGGACACCGTCCGCAGAGAAAAAGCTGGAAGCACAAAAGCCCATACTTGAGATAAAGGGTTTACTTGCCGGGTATCGAGCGGGAGACAATCAACCACGGATCGGAGATAAGGTCATTATTTATGGCCCGCGCGAGCTTCAGGTCGCAGACTTTGGCATACGCGATGGAAAAGTATCCTATATCTGGTTGAAGGATAGTGATTTCTGGTTAACGAAACACGAGTAGATGAGGCTTGTAAGACACTTGGAGACCGCATGATTCGTCGCGTCATTTCAATGAGCATAGCTTCACTGATTTGCACTGTCGCCGCTCGGGAGGCAAATGCGCAGGCGACGTACACGCTGAAGCCGACGCCGAAGACGGTGGCTTGGGGCTACTACGACGCGAAGGCGGCGCCGGTGTTGCGCGTCAAGTCGGGCGACACGGTGGAGATTCAGACGCTAATCACGAACAGCCCGAAGCGGCTCGAAGATGCGGGCTTGCTGCCGGAGCAGGTCGAGCAATCGCTGCGCGACATCACCGATCAGGTGAAGGACAAAGGGCCGGGCGGGCACATTCTCACGGGGCCGATCTACATTGAGGGCGCGGAAATCGGCGACGTGCTCGAAGTGAAAATTCTGGCCATAAAACTGGCGATTCCTTACGCGTACAACGGGTTCGGACCGGGCCGCGGCTATCTGCCCGACGATTATCCTTACGCGAAAATGAAAATCATTCCGCTGGATGAAAAGCGCATGGTGGCAAAATTCGCGCCGGGCATTGAGATTCCGCTGCATCCCTTTTTCGGCAGCATGGGCGACGCGCCGCCCGAGAGCGCGGGCCGCTTCAACAGCGCTCCGCCGTGGATTATGGCGGGGAATTTGGATAACAAGGACCTCGTCGCCGGCACGACGCTCTACATTCCCGTGCACGCGCCCGGCGCGCTCTTTGAAGTCGGCGACGGCCACGCCGGGCAGGGCGACGGCGAAGTGGACATCACCGCGCTCGAGACTTCGCTCATCGGTACGTTTCAATTCATCGTGCGCAAGGATATGCACCTGAAGTGGCCGCGCGCCGAAACGCCCACGCACTACATCACCATGGGCCTCAACGATGACCTGAACGCCTGCGCCACGCTCGCCGTGCGCGAGATGATCGATTTCCTGGTGACCGAAAAGCATCTC
>DATNLB010000128.1:0-5247 GCA_035603095.1 Candidatus Acidiferrales bacterium | reverse complement strand
TGATCAGTTAAACGAACCAGGGTATGAGCCGGACGTGGGGAGGCCGTTTCAGTGGCTATCTCACAAAAGCGGCGTTCTAGCTCATCCAGACGCCGTGCAAGGATGCGCTCTACATTGCTCTGAAGGATTGGAAAGCGTTCTAAGGCTCCATCGAAGCTCTCTGCGCCCCAGACTAACACCTTGCAATCCTGGAGTGCTTGTGCTGTAGAAGAGTGGGTACTGCCAGGCGCCAAACCAAGCTCGCCAATCACTTCACCAGGGACTGTAAATCGAAGAATAACTTCACTGCCACTCTCAGCAAGCTGAATTGTCTTCGCACGTCCGTCAGTCAGCAAGAGTATTTCCTTTATGGTGTCGCCCGCAAGAAACATCACCTGGCGGCATGCGTAGTCTCGAGGACGAGCCGTGGCCACGATTTCCGCACAGATAGAACTTGGAAGATCCGCAAATAGTTCGGACGTTTCCAAGGACGGACTCTTCTCGATCGCTTCAGCCAAAGTCGATCTCCAAGCACTGGGTGGAATATTTCGTTTGGAACTCCCCCCAATGCTTATTTAGTCTTCGGCACCGTGAAAAGAGAATGCTCCAGTTTGGGGTTCACCACAACATTCTCTGTGGCCATCTTATGCGATTGCTTGGCCGCTTGCACGCTAGTTTCGAGATTGCAGGGAACCATCCCCGGTACCCAAGTTGCCGGTAATCAAACTTACCCGGACGTTTCACTAGTCGCTTTGTTTATCGACCCTTTCTTCTTGCGTGGAGTGTCCCAAAGTGGGCAGACGGGGATCAACCTGAACAGCCATTATCAAACAGCGGCTCAATTAACTGCTCGTGGCAATTTGCAGGACCTCGGTGTAGTATGCAAGCTCTTTTGCAGTGATTCCATTCTAGAGGTGTGCAATGAAACGTTTAGTTCCGATTCCGAGTGGATGTGTCGATCACCTGGATCGAGTTACGGAGACAGGGATCGGTTATCACGTTGTCTCGGTGGAACTCAAGGACGGTAGATTTTTCGACCAGGTCGTCGCGAGCGAGGGCTGCATCATTGAGGTCCGCGGGTATAGGGAAATTCCATTTACGCCTGACGACGTGGCGTCAGTAAGGGTCAATCACAAGCGTTGGAATTTCAGGGATGGTTCGGACGCACGTGCCAAAAGTAGGGCTGCGACAGCTTAAGACTCTTCGGTCGATGATTGCTTTTGCTGCAGGATCAATTCCGCTCACTCCGTCAACGCTCTTCTCGATGCGTGGACCTCGTCCAGCTCTTTTGTGGCTTCAAGTGCACTATTCGGACATATCCACTCTCATGGAAGCGCTCAGGCACATTCTAGTGTCACGAAGCGCTCAATCCGATTGACGGGACGTCCCGGCCAGGCACCACATCGACTTGCAAACTTGGATCGGCGGCCGGCACATATGTCACAGGCAGGCCAAGCTCTCGCCGAATGATATTACAGCCCTGCGCGATCGCACTCGCCTTGTAGAAGGCGATCTCTCGGTTGCACCCCTGACGGCCAAAGCCGCAGTCGCTCGATACAATCAAACGCTCCGCCGGAATGTACTTGAGCGCCTTGCGGATCTCAGCAGCCACGTCTTCCGGTCGGTCCGCCTGTAGCGTGCGATGGCTGACCGCGCCCACAGCAATTTTCTTTTTCAGGTTTTGCTTGAATGGCTCAAATAGTTCGAGATCTTTCTGATTACGATCTCTCATTTCAAGCGTCCACACATCGCCCCGGCACCGCTCCAGATAGATCTCGATGGACTTCGCGTAACTCGTATCTTCCATCACGCGCTGCATATTCGGATTGCCCCAACATGTGTGGATCCACAACTCGACGTCATCCAGCCCTTGGACCTCGCGGTTGAACGCGTCGACCATGAACTTTACCTCTTCGTGGTCTTTGCCGTAGGTGTTCGCCATGAAGTGGAACGTCGGCTCCTCGACCTGGATGCACCGGCAACCCGCATCACGCAGCGCGAGCAATTCCTTATTCATCGCTTCTGCCATATCCCAGATCACTTGGCGCTTGTCCTTGTACTTGGGTGTGTGGATGTCCAGGAAGAGCGCCATCACCTGCGAGCAACACGTGCCGAACTTTACCGGCTTGCGAGTCTTCCCCTGCGCCATCCGCCACAATTTTGGATAGTCGAGCGGCCTGTGCTCGATCTTGTCGACAACGTGCGGCCATCTCCAGCCAGTGTAGATCTCGTTCAGCAGCGTGCCGGGTGGATAGTGGAGCCAGGGCGCGGTCGTCTGCTCCGGCTGCAGATAGTCCCCTTCAAAGCCGGCCCAACGCTGCAGGGGGTAGTGGTGCCATGCGCGGCCTGCCATGTCCTCATCGAGGTGAAAGTCGCCGTGCGTGAGGATGTCCAGCCCAGCCCGCCCCTGATCACTTATCACGACCGCCAGCGCGTCTTGAAACTTTTCGCGAAAGCGGATATCGAGCATGCAAGTGTCGAACGGGCGGCCCCACATGCTCACGTCGAACCAGCGTGGCCGCGGAAACGAGCCCGTGACAGTGCTTGGAAGAATCAGGTTAGCGGTGGCAGTGAACATGGGTTCCTCCGATCGGCATTGTACATCCACTCCTATTCGGTCGTGAGTCAACGCAGCTGCAGGCGGTCCACGGTAAGCCTCTCTGGTAGTTCTGCGCCCTCGTCCTAAGCATCCACCAGGAAGATCTGACTGTCGTTTCAGGGGCTGGCGCTAAGAGCGAACGCAAACAGTGAGTCGCCCGCTCCAACAACCACGTACTGTTTTCCGTCGAGTTCGTAGGTGATCGCGCCGTTTGCTTGATTGGCTGCGACGGTAGTGTGCCAAAGCGTTTTTCCGGTCGTTGAATCGACGGCCAGGATGTGCCCCGAGAAGTCGCCGGCAAAGAGCAAATTCCCCGCCGTGGTCAGCAGGCCACTTCCCATGCCGCCCAGGTCATGCGTCCAACGAATCTCTCCCGTTTTGTAGTCGATCGCCTTAATGACCCCCGGATAATTCAGAGAATCATCGCGCCCGGCGAATCCTTCAGCTTTTCCCTCCGCGGTCAAGTAAAAGACGCTGTAACTTTGTGATGCCACCACATAGAAAAAACCGGCAACCGGATTGAAACTGGGAGCAAACCAATTCGACGCGCCGTTCGAGCTGGGCGAGACGAGCGTGCCATCACGCGCAGGCTCTTTCTTCGGATTGGGAATGGGTTGCCCCTTCGCGTTGATCCCCAGAGTCCAATTGCTGTTAATGAATGGCGCCGTCAGCAGATGCTCGCCGTTGCTTCGGTCCAGCACAAAGAAAAATCCATTTCGGCTCGCCTGTGCCAGAAGTTTCCGCCGCTTTCCCTTGAACTCCCCATCAAACAAAATCGGTGTCTGTGTAGCATCCCAGTCGTGCGTATCGTGCGGCGAGACCTGATAGCCCCATACCAGCTTTCCCGTGTCTACTTTCAACGCGACGATCGAGCAGGTCCACAAATTGTCGCCCTTCCGCCCTGCCCCAGAGTGCACAGGATTAGGATTGCCGATCCCCCAGTAGATCAAGCGTAAGTCCGGATCGTAAGTGCCGGTCATCCACGTCATACCGCCACCATGGCTTCGAGCTTCCGCATCGGGCCAACTCTCGGAACCAGGTTCGCCTGGATTGGGTTCAGTATTCCAATGCCACTGCACCTCGCCAGTTTCAGGGTCGCGTGATTCCAAATATCCGGGATTATCCAGCGAATCGCCACCTACGCCGGTGATGATGTGGTTGCCCACCACCAAGGGCGACATCGTGCAGAAATACTCGAGCTTTACGTCTGCGATCTGCTTTCGCCAGCGTTCCTTGCCATCTTTGGCGCTGAGCGAAACCAGATTGCAGTCCGGTGTTTCGGTGTAAACTGAACTGCCCAGCATGGCCACGCCACGCTGGCCGATGTGCAGGCCTTCGTTAGGTGGATACTTGTAATGCCAAATTTCCCGTCCGTTGCGTGCATCAACGGCCCACACGTTATCCGGCATGGTGAAGTAAAGCACGCCGTTCACTTCAATCGGTGTCGACTTGATGACTGAACCGAACCCAGCCGCCCCGTAATTGCTGGCACGATACATCCAGGCCAACGACAAAGATGCCACATTCGAGCCGTTGATCTGATCCAACGGACTGTGACGCTGCCCCGAATATTCGCCGTTGTAGGTAGGCCAACTATCAGTCCCCGGCTTCACGAGCGCCTCGGGAGTCAATTCCTGCCCACAAAGAACGACCGGGGCTAGCGACAGCACGATGGTGGAGGCCCAGACTCTCATTTCAAAGTCTCCAGATACGCGAAAACATCGTGCATTTCTTGGTCGCTGTACTTCGGCAGAAGCCCTTCATGCGCGGCCCGAGGATCCTGTACATCCACAGTCACGCTCTCACGCGGGAAGGAGCGGTACCAACCGGCAAAATCGTGCAGTGACACCGTAAATTCATCCAAATGATCAAGCGTCCCCGAAACCCGCTCACCGGAAGCCAACTGAACAGTAACTTTGGCGGGTGCCGGCGGCACCACCGCTCGTCCCAAAAACACATCAATTAGGTTCGGCGTGGGATACAACATCCGCCGCTGCAACTCGACAGGTTCATACTTGGTTGCCACATGCGCGAGATCACCGCTCGCGGAGTGACAGCTCCCGCAATGCCCGTCACCATTGAAGAACGCCGCGCCTTTCTGCGCGTCACCCGTAATCAAATCGCCGATCTTGTAAGCAAACCGGTTCGAAACGTCAGCCGCTCGCGAATGTAAAAAGGCCGAGATATCGGCAATCTGCTCCGCAGAAATCGCCGAGAAAGCCGGCATCCCGCGCTCTGGCCGCCCATTCTGGATAACAGGACCGATCACATCACCCTTGTTGTCGTGCAGCACTAAAGCCGACCGCACAAGATCAGGACCGCTCTTTCCATGGGCATCATTGCCGTGACAAAATCCGCAGGCAGGCACAAAAATTGTCCGCCCGCGTTCCGCCGCTTCTTTGTCGATATGCGCGCCGCCCATCAACGCGGCAATCGCATCGTCCGCATTCACCTTCTGCGGAGCGCCTTTCTCTTGCTCATTCGCCATCTTCTGCTTCTCCGCCTTGGCCGCCTGGTCGGCCTGCCCCGAACTCATCGACGCAGACAGAAGCAAGACAGCGACAGCACCGAAGTAACGATTGGGCATTCTGTCTCTCCCGGGTCTCACGACTTCAGATTCTTCATGTACTCGTAATCCACTTTGATCGCTTCCAGAGCCGGCATCTCAG
>DATNLB010000690.1:0-4243 GCA_035603095.1 Candidatus Acidiferrales bacterium | reverse complement strand
ACCACTTCCTCGTGGGCCACGCTGGCCGCGCCGTAGGCCACTGCCGCCCGGATGTCTTCCGTTGTGAGGTGCGGGTAGTCTTGCAGCAGTTCACCCTCGCTCGCGCCCTCCGCGAGCTTGCGCAGGATGAGCTCCACCGTGATTCGCGTCCCCCGAATCACGGGCTTCCCGATCATAATCGCCGGGTTAATCTCGATTCGCTCGGTCGTCATCGCCATCCCTTTGAATCATCATAGCTCTGCTCAATCCTGCTTCTCGTGCCGTTTGGCAATCGTGCCCTGCTTCGGCGAACAAAAACTTCACCCTCTGCGGAACGGAAGGTGGAAGAGATGCTGTCCGCACGGAGTAGCACGCAATGAAGCAAAGAGCGAACGAGTGGATTGGCTACCTATATCCTGAGTTTCATAAGCTAAGGCCAACCGAGCAGATACTGCGCCTAGTCTACTTTCACACAGTTGTAGAGGGTCGAGAGACCATTTCACTCGAAGAACTGTGTAGGCTCTTCGATTTTGTTAGCGTGCCCACGCCCGACAACCTCCCCCAGATGCTTTTCTACCTCGCGACCCGGGGAAAGCGATTATTGAATGAGCAAGGCGAGTACTTGCTGAGGCGCCAAGTTCGTCAGCTTATTGAGGAGGAGATCGCCCAAGTTTCCGGCTTCCAAGCACCCGTTATCGCTGGCCCTGCTCCAGCTTTTGAATTTCCAGACAAGAAATTCAAGGACGCAAAGGTCAAGGTGCTTATAGACGAAGCTAAGCGATGCTACGCCACTGAGTGCTGGAACGCGTGCGGTATCCTGGTTCGGATAGTTATCGAGAGAGGCCTCGACTCGGTCAGCCCAGCCGTCAAAGCAATTGCTGGTCTAAGGGATAAGCTGAACTACTGCATTTCAAATCCCGGGAGCTTCTCGAAGAGCATCGTCGAGGGCCTTAAGGAACTTAAAGGCGCAAAGCTAATCGGCGATATCGTAGCCCATCACTCCAATATCACACTGGACAAACATGATATCGATGTCGTCGCCGCCCCGTTCCGCATGGTCCTTAAAGAAATCCAGACAATTTGAAAGTGGTGGGTGGCCGACCATCGACTCTTAAGAGTGGTGGCGAGAAGTGGGGAAAGTAGATCCCTCACCGCCATTTGCGACAACGTTTGCGCCGCTTACCGCGGACAAGCGAAACTGGGTTAGTCTGCAGAGGGGGACCCGATGAAGCGCACGTGGACGATCATTGGGGTAGGCGACGTGCCGGGCAGCTTCCAATGGTACCAGGCGCTGTTCGGTCAGCCGGCTACCCTTCCTGCCCATGATTACTTTGGGCAAATCCTGGATTCAGATGGAACTGTTTTGCTCTGCCTCCACGAGTGGGGCGCCCACGAGCATCCTTCCTTGATGAGCCCCAATCACGGGACACCCGGCAACGGGCTCCTGTTGTTCTTCCGTGTCGATGATTTCGACCTGGCGCTTCAAAGGGCACGCTCTCTCGTCACTCGGCTCGAAGAGGAGCCACACGTGAATCCGAACACTCAAACCAAGGAGTTCTCGCTCCGAGATCCGGACGGATATTACGTTACGATCAGTGCGCTCTCTGCGGCCTGACAAGGCGCTGGCGGGTGGCGCACCCTCAACCTAATAAGCGAAGAGAAAATCAGTGGCGAGTGACGAGAAGGGAAAAAGCAGATCCCTCACTTCGTTCGGGATGACACACCAAGTGGGCCCGCGGCCGTTCACAGCTCTGACGAAGTTCACGGGCGGGCGGAGCCATCCTCCACCTAACAAGGGAGGATGCCGCACCCTTTGCGTTTTTCAAAGGGTGCGGATTTTGCCGAGTTCACGGCGCTGACGAATTTCAATTCTCACTAAACATGCTGGTGAACTGTTCCGTGGTGAAAGCGCCTGTCGGAGTGACGCCGGTTTCGAAGAAGCACTCGCCGCCAAAGGAGAGGCCAATCGCCTGGACCTTATGTGTGGCCTCCATGAAAGCCGCGGTGACCGCGGGATTGCTTCCAGACTGGCCGTTCCAATCCGACCACTCCGCCGGAATAAGCATGTGAGCAATGATTGTTGCAGATTGATTCCCGGCGAGCAGCTGCAAGTTGACTGGGTTCGACCACCAGAACTGGGTGTAGAAACCAGCAGGTGGCGTGCCAACGCTGGGACCAGAGGCGGACGGGGACGTGAAGTAGAACCGCACAGCAGCGGGGACGTTGTTGACGCAGTTGCCGCCTCCATTTTGAGTCATGAAGCTCGCGGCGTCGCCGCTGACGCTGATCGTAGCGCTGAGCGTTTTCGTGGAGAGATCGCCGGTCAGGTTCGGGTCTCTTGTGGTGAAGAGCGCTGTGTACGTGTTAGGCAGGAAGGGGAAGGTCCAGGTGCTACCGCCAGTAGTTGTTGCGGGCATGGAGTTGGGTGAGTTTCGTGGTGCGATCGCCCGATCGGAAGGGTTGTAGTCATAAACGGTCCATTCCGCCGTCTCCGCCGAGGGATCGATGGCCGCAGTGGTTAACGAACAGGTGGTTCCTGTGCCGCTGGCATTGATGGCCAGGACGTCCGCCAAAAGGCTGGTGAGCTCGGTCTGACCAGCCTCAAAAATCACGCTGTGGCCATCGGCGCAGGAAAGCGTGGCTTTGGCGGTGTTTGTCGTAGGTATTTGAGCTTGGCCGGAGGGTGCGGTCGTGAAAACGAGCAGGACGGGCACAATGCAAACGCCTACGGCCGGCACGAGCCAGAGCATTCTCTTTGGCTTCAGGGGATGACGGAAGTAGCTGTCGCGGGCGAACATTCCTTTGCTCCTTTCTGCTTGGGCTAATGGGCGTGATAGCGGGGAACCGGGGCCGCACGCCCGCCGGTGAAGATAGCGAGAAGGCAGAGCAAAACAATCAGAGGTATACCCGGTATGTCGATCAGGTGAAACCCTGACGCGCTGTCAAGGAAATTGCTGAATTGGATGTGGTCGAAACTCAAGATGGGCCTTGAATCGGCTTTGCTGTTTTGTCCGTAGCCCGCGACCTGCGTCTTTCCAATGGACCGGTGCGCCAGGCCGTCCGCCGTCTCGATGAGCTGGGAGCTCTGCGCTTGCTCGAACGCAGCAAGACCGGCCATCTCGCGGAGATGCGCCTGCCCGAGAGGCGGAGGTGCAAAACCCGCAAGAATGGACGACCCGCCCGGCTTCCGCCCCTGGCTTTCTCTCTAGAGCGCTCGCCAGGGATCGATGACAGTAATGCTGCAATCGGCAAAGTCGGGGCCATTCCCTGTTGCAAGCTTAGCCCCGTGCGCCCGGGCAATGGCTGCGATCTGGGCGTCCGCGTGGCTGATGGGTATTCCAAGCGCCCGGCGGTGTGCCGCAATCCTTGCAAAATGCTGCGCAACGTCGCTCTCGAATGCGAGTACACGTCCCGCGAAGTCTTCCGTAAACATCCCTTCCGCTGCAGCCAACAGGCCGTCGCGGTGCTTGCTTTTGGCGAGCAGTTCGATTCCGTAAAAGATTTCCGCCTCCGTGATCGCGGTCGTAAAGAGGTCTGTCAGTGGTTGTTGGGCGATCCATACCACGACTCGGGCGGAAGGTTTCGGCCTCATGAGTTCTGATACCACATTCGTATCGAGGACGATCACTCCTCGAATCCTGGGGCCTTGCGCACGGCGTCGCGCTGCGGTAAGGAGATCTTGATTCCGCCAAACGACGCAAACCGGCGGCCAATCGCCTCGGCCAGGTTTCCTTTGGTCGGAGAGGAGGTAGTCAAAGCGGAGCGCAAGATCTCACGCGCTTCTTCTTCCATCGAGCGTCCGTGGTGGGCGGCGCGAACCCGCAAGCGGGTCTTGGTTTTCTGGTCCAGTTTCCGAATGGTGAGTGTGGCCATGTCAGCAATGATAGCATTGCTAGCATCGGATGCAAAGGGGCTCCTCAGCGCGCAGAGCTACTTATCCATTGAAGCTTCCAATGGGCACCCGCCTTATCATTCCGCGTTCCTCAGCATCTCTCGCTCTTGGGGCGAGAAATGACTGTACCGCCCATGCTCGATTTCCCGCTCGCGCGCAAACGGCGGCATTTCGTGCAACGCGCGCATGGCGTTCAACACTTCGCGCCGCGGTGCAGCCGTAGCAGGCTCCGCCGCGCGGGAACGAAACGCCGCCGCGCGGGCCGTGGTCACGCCATTTTCGCTCGGCGGACGGTTGGGATCCGGCGACGGCGCCCCGGAATCCCTCGGTGTGGCCGCCGGCGGCGGTTCGTTCCGGTCGTTGGGTCTCGGC
>DATNLB010000353.1:0-11239 GCA_035603095.1 Candidatus Acidiferrales bacterium | reverse complement strand
TATTCGCGCTGCATTTTCTGCGGTTATTGCGTGGAAGCGTGCCCGACGGATGCCATCACGCACGGTCACGGTTTTGAGCTGGCGACTTACGACATCAACTCTCTCGTGTACCGCAAAGAACAGCTTCTAGAAATAGCACCCGCTGCCGCGACCTCATCTGGCCGCTAGTATTTACCCACTCTAGTCGCGCGAGTTTTTCCCGATAGCTTCGAGGTGTGTCCAGATTTGTCGCGGGACAGCTTTTGCCGTCTCTCTAAATTAGCGTCCTCTAATAAAGCAGCTAAGACGTAAGTCCGGGGAGAGACGCATGGACGTGACGGCTGCGATGCTCGTTGAAGGTGGACGCCAGGCGCGGTTATACGAAGCGTTCGACAGGAACGCGGGGGCGAGAGGGTGGAAGCCGCTGAATGGCCTGGGTGTGTTCACAGTTCGTTAATTCTAGTCAAGAGTACTAACAGGGTATCAGGCTGTGGAAAACTGTGGAAAACTTTGGCGCTCGGATCGCGGGACTGATGGGCAGGTAATGCATGGCGAAGTTTACCCGATCGATGGAGTCGGCGGAGAGATTGCGATGCGCGCTTGCAGCGCCTGCACGGGAGATTACGAAGACCCGGACCGTACGGCGTGGACGCCGGACGATGGAGAAGATGAGGAGCGACGGTGCAAAACGCGCAACCACAGAAGAGCTTCCTGCTGAGGACGGATAAACGGCGGGAAAGGAGGCGAAGATGCGAAGAACTCGGAGAGGGGGACTGATCGCGCGGCGGAGACAGCGCGACGTGCTTTGCGACGTGATGCTGAGCGCGCGGCAATGCGAGACGTGGCTGACACTGGACGAACTCGCGAAGCTGACACATTACCCGCCGGCGAGCATTTCCGCGCAATTGCGGCATCTGCAGAAGCCGGAGTACGGCGGGTTCGTCGTGGAGAAGCAGCCGCGGTTAGTGAGTGCGATCCTGCGCGGCGAAGACTTTGGAACAGTCTGGGAATACCAGTTCCGGCGCGCGATTCGCAGGAAGTTAGCAGGCGCGGGCTTGCGGTGCAGTGGAAGGCAACTTTCGCTGCAACCTGCGGCTTGCCGAATCGTCACGGAATCGGTGCGGAGGAGCGATGAGCGTCAAACCGGAGTTGGCGTTTGATGTGTGCTGGGAAGTGTACCGCGGGGTGCGCGAAGCGTTGGAGACGAAGCGGGGCATTTCCGCGCTGAACTGGAAAGACACGGGGAAGTTCCTGTGGCGGCCGGAATTTTCGCCCGCGGATGAACGAGTGGGTGGCGGATTTTGCGCTGGCGGGGCAGGCGCCGCTCGACGGGCCTGACTGGGCTTCACGCATGGTGTTATTCCGCCTCTTAGCCGTGGGATGTTCCCGCCACGAAAATACTTTACGAGCGCGTGATGAAGCGGTGTCAGAGAAATTCGATCTGCAAAAAAGGGCACGGCTACTTCTGCGCGACTGAATTTGAAGATTGGAGGCTGGCGGGTTGGACGGCGTAGGCCCACTCGGCTTCGCCGGCGACGATGTTGGGGTCGAGATAAAGAAGGATGGTTTGGCCGATGCGATAGTGGGGCTGCTCCAGGACGGGAAGATAGAGTTGCCACCAGTGCGTGAGGGGCAAGTACGGTGAATTGTTGAGCGTGATGCCTTCGCAGAGACGAGCCTCGAACCAGCCGAGGAAGCCGTCGAGGCGGCCATCGGCGATGATGCGGAACGGGGTGAATGTTTTTCCGGGGTTGTGCGTGTCCTTGCGAAAGTCGATGTGGTAGATGGGCGCCGGCAGACTGAGCGCCACAAAGGGTTGGCCGGAGGCTCGCACAATGCCATAGGACTTGAAGAGGCGTTTGCTGAACGGCTTGAAATCCAGATCGTAGTAACGGGGCGGGAGGCGGCCCGCGCCGAAAGCATCCGAAGAAAACGGCATTAGAAATGTGTCCGCGGATTCCGGGATAATGCGCGCGCCGGGCTTCAAGAAGCGCTCGCGGGCGTCGACAACGAACTCGATGATGTTTTCCGCGTCGAAGCAGAAAGCGCTGAGCGTCTCGGTGACGAGGACGTCGCAACGCTCCGGCAGGCGCACTTTTTTTGAGTTTTTGCGAATCAGCGTGATGCGGTCTTGAAAGCCGTTGGCCTCGATCAGTTCGGCGGCGGCATCGGCGATGCGGCTCATCTCGATGGCGTAAACGTGGCGCGCGCCGGCCTGCAGCGCGAAGAAAGAAAGCAAGCCGGTGCCCGCGCCGAGATCCACGACCACGTCGCCGGGTTTCACGGTACGGTGAATCGCTTCGCGATAGGCATCGCAGCGAGCCTTATCCAGGAGCAGGCTCTCCTGCAGGATCGGACTGGCAAACTCTTCCATCATCCACGGCTGCTGGAGCACACGGCGCTTGAACCAGTGCTGGAGCTTCTGAGCCGCAGCGACTCCACGTTCGGCAAAGGTCATTGGAGAGGCCTGCCCGGGCCGCGGCGGGCGCTAAAGAACAAGCAGGTCACCGACGCGCAGAATTTTTCCACCTTCGCTGGAAGCGACGCGCGTGTTGGTAGCGAGACGGTAGTAGTGGTCGAAGCGGGCCTCGGGGCACCACGCCGGAATATGCGAGCGGCGGTAATCGCTGAAGATTTTTTGGAAGCCGGGAATGATGACTCCCGTGTGCGGATCGCGCGGGGGAACCGGACAGCGCGCGCAGGGATTGCTGCCCTCGAAATTCACTTCGCCGATGCGGAAGCGCACGGTGCTGCGTTCTTCCGCACTGAAGAGTTGATCTTCCCAGAACGCCGGGACTTCCGCAGGTGCGACGGCGGAGCGGTCGCCATCAATTTCGAGTGTGGTGCGGAAGCGCAAGCGCGCATCGTCGATGGCCATGCCGGGGAAAAGTCCGCAAACGGCCTGCAAGCTCGCGGTGGAAATAATCGTGGGGCCGTTGGCGATGGCGTCATCCGGAAAACCTCCGGGAGAATGGCGGACGGTGATGGGCTGCTCGAAGAAGTCGGAAAACCATTTGGAAGCGGGTGCCGTGTCGCCAGGGAAGGCAAATGTTTTGGTTGGGATTTTCCGCCGGTCACCCGGGACCGAAAGCGTGACAGAACTGATGTCCGGCGCGAAAGCCGCACGGATCAAAAAGATAGCTGCGGCGCGCTTGCCGTTGACCCATTCGCCGTCAGCGGAATAGAGCGCCCACGCGCGGTCGAACTCAAGGCCGCCGCCCGGGCCGATGCGCGCTTCTTTTACCGGGAGCGGATCGAGCGATTTGATGGGATGCAGGCAGATGTTTGCCAAGCGCGGGGAAACCGGGGAAGGGGTCATGCGGAGATTCTAGCAGAGGCGAAGCGGCACGTGACGAGTTTCCCCTTGCGAGGACCGGCGCCGCACTTCTTATCCCGAGAATCGCACTTGGCCGAAAATAAGCTTTGCCAGAAGCGCTCCCCCGAGGAGCGCCATCGAGATGCTCAGGAGCGTGCCAATCAAGAAGTATTCCGCGAAGCGCTCGGATTTGAACTCCGGATAGCGGGCGATGGATTTTGCCGTCAGGATCAGGCCAACCGTTGCCGGTGACTGTAGAAGCAACGCAGTGACAACCAGGAACCGTTCCAGCCATCCGATGTAAAGCCCGGCGTTCTGCAATTGCTCGCTGGTTCTTTCCAGCGAATGGCTTTTTACACCTGCCGCCAGGAAACGGACCAGAAAGCGGATCAGATATCCGCCACCGAAGACCACCCCTACGTAAATCACCGGCACGGCAAGAAACTTATTCGGGATGGCCCGGAAATTTTGAATTGAAGCGCTGAGTTCGCTGAGCGGCACGGCAGGGGTCAGCAGCCACGCGGCGAGACAGACGGTGAGGAAATGAAGGAGCTGATCGCTTACGTAGGCCCAGGATCCGTCGCAGATCGGATACTTGTTGGCTAACTGCATCTTGGCGAGATCGATCAGCAGATGAACGAGCGTTAGCGCCGCGATCACCAGATGCGTGCGCAGCGAGAGGATGGAGCCGCGCAGGACAAAACCGGTGATGATAACCGCGGAGAGATAGTGTATGAGCCCGTGAAGCAAATAGGCGGCGGCACTTCCGCGCCGTTTTTGCTCGACGAGGCGGTGCGTCTGAAAAACAAAATCGGTCAGCAGATGCGCCAGGTAGATCGCCAGAAGGGCCCGGAGGAGTGGTTGCATGTTTATGTACAATTATTTGTTTTTGTACGTTTCTGTACAACTAGCAAAAAGTGCCTTTGATTAGCGACTCTGTTACCTTAACCGTTTCCGTTAGTTGCCAATAATACCCCCGTTTGAGATTTCTGGAAACAGTGGAGTTGTCAAGCTTAAGACGTTTGGCGGTGCGCTCGAGCGTCGGGGTATCGTGGAATTCCTGGATGGTTTCCCACTGTCTTTCGGTGATCTTCAGAACCAGCGTATCGTGGAGCCCATAGATCAGGTTTATGGTTTTGTTGAAGTGTTCGTAGCGGGACACAAAAGCAGTCAGGACCTCAAATTTGAAGAGATTGCCGGTCTTGATGCTTTCAATGGCCTTGCGCGCGGATTGAAAAGCCTCGCCGCCAAGGCGGTTTACGGGCGCCTGAATGCGGCCGGAGACACTGCCAAAGCCCACTCCGATCCGCAGAGACAGCGGCCTGAGCGCGGCGCGGAGATCCCGGATGACGGCGGGAATCGACGGCAGGTCGCGGGTAACGGTTTGAAATTCATCGCCGGCGGTAACGGAATACGGCAGCTGGATGAGCTTCCGGCGCAAATGGCGCCTTGAAATGGCGGCAAGTTTTGTTCCGAGCAGGCTGCGGAGATCCGCGCGGGCGCGCGATTCCATGACGTCCGCGATCAACACCGCGTAGATTGTGGAAGGCATAAGGCACCCTTGCCAAGAATACCAGCTTGTATGAAAACGTGCAAGTATTTATTATTGTACGTAGACGTACAAATTATAAAACTTGTACAGTTATGTACAAATGAAGAAAACGCCACCAAATCTCAGTAATTGTCTTGGAGCGCGGGCGGATTTCCGCGACTGGCGGGCGGGACGATGCCGTTCAGGCGCAGATGGAGCGTCATCTGGCCGTAGTGGTCGGCGTTGTGCCAGATCACCACGGTGGCCAGGCCGAGGCGCGTGTTCGGGCCGGCATACGGGCCCTCGATGGGGTCGAACATGTTTTTCGCGTCGATGGCGCCCAGCGACTTGCGGATCGCGGCGAACGAATCGCGCACGTAGATCAACAATTCCTTCTTGGATTTCGCCGGGCTGGGGCCGCCCTTGTCGCAGGCGTCGGGCGGCTTCTGGCCGTCGAATTCTGCGGCGAAGGCAAAATTCGAGCAGGCCACATGCTTCACCTGTTCGGCGAAGGTGCGAACTTCGGCGGGACCGAATTCGGGCTTCTCGTTCTTGAATTTTCCTTCGGCGGGACGATAGCCGTATTTCTCCTCCGGCATGGCTTCGCTGGCGGAACGAACTTCGTATTCCTGGAAATGCAAGCCGCGCAGAAAGGCGGACGCGATCGTCTCTTTCTTGCTCATCTCTGCGGCGGTGGGCTCCTGCTGCTGAGGAGCGCCTTGGACACTCTTATCCTCAAGCGGTTTCGTCTGGTCGGACCGCTGCGACTGTTCCGGAGGAAACGGTTGTGAAGATTGGGCTTCCGCGGACTTATCCGCGAAAGAGCAGACCACGAGCAGGGCGACCGCAAGGGCAAGCCGTGAGAGGTATGCGACAAGTTGACATTTGGGGCGCATCGGGGCCTCCTGGGTGCCGATTCTAACACTCGAACCCCAGGAAGACGCCCGATGCACACACTTTGACACAGCGCTTGGCCGATTCGACGTCTTGGCGGTCTCGGGACCGTCAAGTCCGCGGACATGCGGCCGTAAGCGTTGCGCTAACTACGGGCGTGCCACAGCCGCGCTGGCCGAGGCGGTGATTGACTTGTATCCGCAAGTCGCCGCCTTGCGCATGGCGTCCATGGCTTCGGCCGCGGTCATCAGCGGAGTGGTCTTGCCGACGCGCACGGCGCCGCCCCCCGCAAACGCCAGCGCAATCGCCGCCGCTGAGACGTTATCCGGCATCTCGGTGATGACGACGACGTCGTGCTCGCCGAACGCGAAATACGAGTCTTTGATCTTTCCACCGAGCTTTTCGATGGGCCCACGTACGGCCTCAAGGCGATCCTGAGGATTGGCGATGAGGCGCGCGATGGCTTCCGGGGTGTAACTGACTTGATGAAGGAAAAACGGCATGGTAGGTCTCCTTTCGGGGCTGGAATCCAGGGGGAATGGCCGCACTATGCTCCGATTGTTTGCGAGAGTCAACTATCCGTATCGAGCTATCATTGTTTGGCGGGCGACCGGCGCACAGGGAATCTTTGGAGCGGACAAATTAGCGCGATTGCTTTTGGGTCGCAGGACGCCTGGAAGACGGATCTGAATTTTTCTTGTGTGGCCGCGGCCAGGTAGGCATCCCATCGCAGCAGGGAACCACATGCAGGATTTTTCCTGCACCTCTGTGGCAGAGGCAAGTACAGTCTTTGCGCTTCTTGATCGTCAAGGCCGGTCCATAAATTCTTGCGTCCCAAACCCATTGAAACCATTAGACTAACAAAATATTTTCGTTTTAAGCAAAATTTCTCTTGACGATACGTAATAGTGTGATACACTGTCTCTTGTAGAAAGTCACGCCTCGGCGACGCCGAGGCGTTTTGCTTTTTGGGGCCGCTTCCGGCCCTCTCTCGCAGGACTCTCCAAGATTCCATCTGCACCGGCTAAAGCCTGTGCTACCAAGACTTTCGCGCTGCCTGGCGGAATCGCCGCATCCGTGCGTCCGCAAGTGAATTCTTTCCGAAGCCGCGGTCGAAAAGGAGCCAAGATGCCGAGTTATCAAAATGTGACGCCGCCGATTTCCCTCATGCCGGGCGACGTGGGATTCAGCTTCAACAACGAAGCGTTTCCCGGAGGCGCGCTACAGATCAAACTTCGCGCGCGATTCATTACCAGCGCCTCGAAGCCGAAGCAAAGAAAGCCTGTCGTCCTGCGAAATTGCCCAGACGGTCAAGGTAGTGAATTCGCGGCAGAAAGCCAGTTTTGCCGCCCGGACGGAACAATGGAGGTGTTACGGTAAAAGCAGGAGGGACGATCTGGTGGAGAAGCCACTTTGGGAGCAGCAAAGTTTTCCGGAGAAACTCTTCCGGCTCAGCGTTCTTTTATGCATTGTGGGCTGGGGACTCTCGGTCATCTACTTTGCGAGCCACGTTGGCCCGGGGCAAGTCCCGTCCGTCCGCGCTCGCGATCTGGCGTCGTATTTCTTCTCCGCCTTCTGGATTTTCGTTTTCTTCTACGCGCAGTACCGCGTCGTGCCGCGCTTCATCCATCGCGATCTCGATCGTCGCGTTGGATTATGGCACGCGGGTGGCAGCCTGGCGCTATTGATGGTGGGCGCGCTGCATGTCTTACTGCCGCAGACGAAATTGGATGTTCCGAGCAGTTTACTCTTCTGGATTACGCTGCTCGGCGAAGGCGTGTTCATCGGCAATGTCGTTTGGTCGTACGTACGCGGGGAACAGGCGATGCCGTTCCTGCCGGTGGTGCCGGACGCGAAGGCGACTCCGGCACACGTTCCGGACGACAGCGCCAAAAACATGGGCTGGCCGAAATCTCCTGTAAAACTGTTTGGAATCGGAGCGGCCGTTTTTGCCGCCGGCGGGCTCATTTCGCTCATCCTGGATGTGCCGTCGTTCAAGTTCCCGGTGCCGTGGTCGGGAGAGTTGCATTTCGTTCCTTTTGGATTCTTGTGGCTGGCCGCGGCCGCGCCGTTCGCTATTTTTGCGATGCTGTATAAGTTTCTGATGGATGCGTACGATCTGGTCTTCGAGGAATCGCTGAACCGCATCCATTTCGTTGTGACCATCATCACGGTCCTCGACCTGGTGCGGGTCTTCTCAACCTGGGAACAGTGGATGGGCACGAAGTTTGCGACGTTCTTCTATGGCGCTGAATTCCAATGGCTGGCGGTGCTTTTCGTCTTGAGCGCCGTGGTGTTCGCTATCAACGCTTTTCGGAGCTATCGCCGCACCGCCGTCCGGACGTAACACCGCGGAACCGGTGGTCCAGAACTTTCTCGAGCACTCAATTTGCCGCACTTCCTAGCCGCGCGGCCGTGGCGTGCTCTCACGACTATGCTTGAAAAACTGAGGCAACTCTGGCGGTCGAACTACGTTCGGCTGCTGGAAGAAGAAGTGTCGCGTCTGCGGGCAGAGAACCGCGCGCTGATGAATTCGCTCCTCGGCACGGCGGGATTCCCTCCGGTGGAGTTTCCGGAAGCGCCGAAACCGCAGCCTTTGCCGCGCCTGAGAAAACGCTCTTGGCACCAGCTCCAAGCCTGGCGCGAGAATGAAGCAGATCGCGCCGGCGTGGATAATTTCGAAGAGCTCCGAGCAGCAAGGCCGCAGGGTCCGGTGCCGCATAGCTAGTGCGCGATACCGAGTGTGGCGATCAATTGATGGTCAGCCTTAGCTCGTTCGAGTTTGCTTCGATGAGGCTGCCGTTTTTCAGTGCCGATGCATATTGACTGTTCTTCGGCAGTTCGTAGTGGCCGGATGCGAATGCAAAATGCAGGCTCAGGGTGTAAATGCCATGCCTGCGAAAATTCAGGGAAAACCACGGGTCGGCGAGATACTTCAGCTCGTATCTTTCGCCCGGTTGCAGCACAACCAGATCGGCGTCGCGAATTTGTTTTGGGGCCTGGATCGCGAGCAACGGCGCCGGAAGGTCCGGCACCATCCGCATCACTCCGTGCACGTCGCATTCGATGGCGTAATTGGGTTGCCGGTCCAACCAGCGGCCTTTGGAATCAACTGCTTGCCATTCCAGCCGTCTTTCTCCGTACCAGTCGTTTCGAGGCGGCACGAACACCACCAGGTCATTCGAGCGATTGATTAGCACAGCGGTGAAACGCGGGCGCCAGTCCTTTCGAGGCAGGGGCACCGTGTCGGGACCGGCGATTATCAGTTCAATCGGTGGTGCCTGATCGGGGATGTCCAGTTTCTTCGATTGGCTCTGTTGTCCGACAGCGTTTGTGGTGCCTGGAACGGTCGCACCTAGAATTATAAGCCCCGCGGCGAAGCCGCCGAGCCGAATACCTCGCATGTGCAATCGCAATGAGTTCATGACGTTTCGGCTACCCTTTCGCGGTCAGCAGTAAAACGAATCGACTTAGGCATTTTCCAGACCAGGACGAGCTAATGAGCTTCGCAAACGATGACATGGTTAGAACGATAGAGCCTGGTTTTCTTGCAACGGCCGACGGGAATGAAGCGCACCATCGTGACACCGGCGCAAATCGTGCGCGAACTCCCGAGCCAGAATCCCCTGCCGTCTCCCATCGTTCTGCAACCCACACCGGCGTCGCCAAAGCCGCCATCGCCCCAAACCAAAGCCGCCATTCCCGCCGAAGACCTGAAGCCTCTGTACGACTTCGCCATCGATTACAAAGTCTGCCAATCCAAGCTCCCTGCCGCTCAGGGCGACCTCACCGACGAACGCCAGAAAACCACCTCACTCACGCGCGAACGCGACGACGACGCTTTGCGTATCGCTCGAGGCGGCAGCCTCCTGCGCCGCAGCCGGCGCCGTTGCCGCCAAGGCCTCTCATTGATACGGTTTCACAATTCCTGGGGTATAATCCGCGCACTTCATCATTTCAAAGCTGCGCCCCAGGCCATGCCGGAAAACGGAGTCCCGCCCAGTCCCGAAGGGTCACCCCTTCCTGAAAAGAAGCTGGTGTCTTGGAAAGAGATCGCCGCTCATCTCGGCCGGGAAGTCCGCACCGTGCAGCGTTGGGAGAAGACCGAAGCGCTTCCTGTCCATCGCCACGAGCACCAGAAAAAATCCACCGTCTATGCTTACGCAAGCGAGCTGGATGAATGGATCAGAAAGCGCCAGCCCGTGGACGACCCGGAAGCCGACGCCGCCTTCGCCCGCGAACAGGAACTGAGCGGCACAGATTCCCCCATTGACAGCGGCGATCCGCCGGACGTCCTCCCGGTTCCCGTCGACCCGGTCCGGATTGATCCCACTCCGGACCCCGTCAAGCCGCCGCCTCTCCTTCGGGTGTGGAGGCGCGCAGTCGTTGCCGTCTCGGCTCTTGCTATTCTCTCTGCCGCGTCTTTCGCCATCTACCACTGGACGCAAACCGAGAATTCAGTGGACGAAAGAGTTCGCATCGTCGTGCTTCCTTTCAATTACACCAGCGGTGATGCCAAGCCGGACTACATCACCGTCGGCTTGGCGGACGTCATCCGCACGAAACTCGGCCAGCTCGATCCGCCTCACCTGGGAGTAATTGCCGCCACCTCATCCAAAATTGTGGCCAACCAGGCCATCCCGGAGATCGGCCGCCTGCTCAACGTCAAATACGTGCTCGAGGGCAACGTGCAACGCGCCGGCGACAAGGTGATTATTGATGTGCAGTTGATCCAGGTTAGCGATCAGACTCACCTATGGTCCGAATCTTTCCCTCGCGAACTCTCCGATGTCCTGCAAGTGGAATCGGATGTCTCCGCGGCTATTGCCAGGCAGATTCTTGTCACGCTTCCCGCGCCGTCAGTTCCGCCGCCGGCCTCCGCGGGGCCCGCAACCGTTCACGCCGCTACACCGGAAATCGCAAACTCCCGCCGCGCCTACCTCCAAGGGAAATTTGCTTGGGGCAGCCGCGGAGACTTGCGCAGCAGCATCACGTTTTTTCAGCAGGCCATTCACGATGATCCAAAGTTCGCGGAGGCTTACGCCGGTCTTGCTGCGGCGACCGCCATTCTTGGTCAGGTGCCTAATGACGGCATGCCTCCTAGCGACGCCAAACCAAGAGCCAAGGAGGCCGCCCAGCAGGCCTTGCAGATCAATCCCAAGCTTGCCGAAGCCCACGCGGTCCTCGGCAACGTGGCGATGAGTTACGACTGGGACCTTGCCACTGCCGGGAAGAACCTTCGCCGCGCCATTGAACTGGCCCCCAATGAGCCCACTCCCCATGCGTGGTATTGCCATCTGCTCATCGTGGAAGGACACAACTCCGAGGCACTCGCCGAGGCCCGCCGCGCACTGGACCTGGATCCCGTCAATCCGATCTTTCACGACGTTGTGGCTGAGACGTACTACTTCGGCCGCTCGTATGACGCGGCAATTGACGAAGCGCAACAAGTTGTCAACCTGCATCCAGGCGATTTGTCCGCGCTGTTCTGGCTCGGCTCGGCGTACACCCAAAAAAAG